>QJZS01000096.1 GCA_003247345.1 Spirochaetales bacterium | reverse complement strand
ATACAGGAGACACACTCACTCTGTTTCATCTCTTTGTTGAGACCTGCAACTACAGTAGTCTTCTCGCCCCTGTTTACAAATCCAAGGTTGCACAAACCCGCAATTTCCTCACAAGCACGCACACATTTACCACAAAGGATACACTTATTGGGATCATAGAATATTACGTCACTGCTATCATCAACAGGTTTGCGCTCCGTTGATTTTTCGAATGGAGTTTCGGTAATACCATACTTGCGGACGAGCGCTTGTAATTCGCAGCTTGCAAATGGGGTGGGAACACCTTTTGTACAAGTCAAACAATTGTGATCTCCGGAGGCCATGGCTAATTCCAAAAGTACACGTCTGTTTGTTTCTAATTCTTCATCGGTCGTTACGATATTCATTCCATCGGTAACTCTCACACAACAAGCTGCCGGTAAATCCCTAAAGCCATCAATTTTAACAAGACACATACGACAAGCCCCGTATTTGTCCAAATCATCATCATGACAGAGATGAGGAATATCAATGCCATTCGCTTCGCAGACTTTCATCAGACTTTGGTCTTTCTGGGCAGTGATTTTCTTCCCATTGATGGTTAGAGTTACCTCATCAGTCTTTTTTTCAGTTGCCTCTTCTTCATCAAAGAACACTGAATAGAGACCGAGCGCAGATGCTGCTTCGGACAAGGTATATCCATCATCCGCATCTTCAAGCCCCAGTTCTTTGAACGGAGATGTCAGAAGTACACCTTTATCAGCAGTAAAGCTACCAACACCAAGTGATTTGGCTACCTTAATTATCTGCTTATCCGGGTAGGTCTCGTGAATTCCTTCGAATCCGTCTTCGCAGATCAGAGGAATAATCACATCAGCTTCATCATAGATATTCTTCTTTGGTACCTCGATAGTGCGTTTCTCAATCAAATGTGCCTGGCAACCGATACTAATGAGATCCTTGCCAACAACTGTATACCCATCAGAACGTAAGAGATCTTCCAACCGTTGCATTTTTTCCATACCACCAACACCACAGGCATTGATACAGGCATTACAACTGTAGAGGGCAATTTTATCATCTTTTGAAAGCTGGTCTTTCAGCTCTGTATAACTTTTGTCTCTCAAAGAAATAATCATTACTTCACTCCCTCATTGATTTCATTACCGGTATACATTTCGAAAACAGAGCCCTTCTTATCCTCATAGCCGTCATAAGCCATGGCAATTTTAATGGTTCCCTGTTTTGTATTGGCTTCCATAAGACCAACATCATCACAAGAGGTGACAACTTTCAGATCGGGATAAATATGCTTCACATTCGCAAATCCGGCAGAACAAGACATGGTAATGACCGTGTTTACCTCTTTATTCAGTTTTGCCTGATATACCTTTGGAGTACAAACCGTATTGATCCAATACCCATCAACAATGTTGTAACCGTCACTCTTCAATGCTTTTGCCAATTTGGCAATCTGTTCGCTTGTTCCGGTTCCCGCTACCCTTGCACAGGAAGAGCAACCAATCACAGAAATCACATCGTCTTTGCTAAGTTGCTTTTTTATATCTTCGTAGTTCAGAGATTTTGTAAAAATCATGTCAGGCCCTCTCTAATTCATTCGTATGAACCGAATTCATATATTCGTCTCTAAAGTAACGCAACGTGCTCAAAACAGGATTTACGGCAGTCTTGCAAAGCGCACATAATGCTGTTTTCTTCACCACGTCACATAATGCTTCAAGCTTACGAATATCATCTTCCGAACCAGTTCCGTCTGAAATCTTGTTCAACAAGAACAACATTTGTTTGGTTCCTTCACGACCTGGTAGACATTTTCCACATGCTTCATCTTTACAGAACTCCATAAAGAATTTGGCTATCTCCACTCCAGTCTTATCATCGCTCATCACGATCATTCCACCAGAGCCCATGATTGCGCCATATTCCTGAAGGGTTTCGTAATCAACCGCTACATCAAGGTGCTGCTTGGGAATACAACCACCGGAAGGACCGCCCAATTGTACTGCCTTAAGGTTCTTACCTTTGGAAACAGAACCAATCTGATTAACGATGACCTCAACAGGGGTTCCAATCGGAACTTCCACGCAGCCTACGTTATCAATATCACCAGTGATGGAGAAAATTTTTGTTCCAGGACTTTTGACAGTCCCCTTCTCTCTAAACCATGTGGCTCCCTTAAGAATTATCTGAGAGATATTTGCCAAAGTTTCAACATTGTTCAAAACAGTCGGCTTCTCCCATAATCCTGCTTTTACAGGGAATGGTGGTTTCGGCCGAGGATTCCCTCGTTTACCTTCAAGAGATCTCATGAGTGCAGTTTCTTCACCACAGACAAAAGCACCGGCTCCTTCGTAGACGGACATATCAAAGGAAAAGCCAGTACCTAGGATATTCTCACCGAGGAGGTTCAATGCTCTTGCTTGCTTGATTGCTTTGTTGAGATTTTCAATTGCCAAAGGATATTCAGCACGACAATAGATGTAGCCTTGGGTAGCATTAATGGCTTTTGCCCCAATGATCATGCCTTCTATAAGACTGTGGGGATCACTTTCCATTACATTGCGGTCCATATAAGCACCTGGATCACCTTCATCGGCATTGCAGAGCATATATTTCACATCGCCACTTTCAGCATGGGCAAATTTCCATTTCAGACCGATAGGGAATCCAGCTCCGCCTCTTCCTCGTAACCCAGAAGTGAGAACTTCGTTGATAATATCTTCACTGCTCATTTCAGTCAGAGCTTTGATAACTGCTTGATACCCATCACGTCCAATGTAATCCTTGATCTTACCGGGATCCATAAGACCTCTGTTGTGCATTACTCTAACTTCCTGCAAGGAGAAAAATGGAATCTCTTCAATTCCAGGAATATTGCCTTCCATCTTTTTCTCGCCAGAGACCGGACCTTTATTAAGAGCCCTTTCTTTTAATTGATATTCCATTCCTCGAGCAAGAGCATAATCTTCAATGGCAACACCATTTTTGATATGACTTTCAAAGACCTCAAGGGCTTTTTCCTCATCCATCAATTTGTATATGACAGGCTCATACCCTGCTGTCTTTACCGTGATGAGGGGCTCCATGGAACAAATACCAGCACAACCGGTGGTAACCAGTTCGATATCGGATCTTTTCTCTTCTTTGATCTTTTTCTTTAATGCATTAAGAACAGGCATGGCTCCGGAGGCAATCCCACAAGTCCCCAGATGGACGTAGATGACAGTTTTATCATCAGTCTTGCTGACCATATCTTGGCGCATTTTATTAATATCTTCGACCGTCTTCATTTACATGCTTCCTTTTTATTCGTATTCATTCAAAATCTTATCAAGACTTTCAACAGTCATTTTGCCATAAACCTTTCCATCTACGAGCATGACCGGGGCCAATCCACAAGCTCCTACACATCTGGCTTTTTCAAAAGTAAAACGACCATCTTCGGTGCTGTTGCCGAACGTGATGTTGAAATCTTTCTCTATTTTTTCGACGAGAGCATCGGAACCTTTTACATAACAGGCAGTACCAAGACAGAGTTGTACTCTATGTCTTGCTCTTGGCTTAGTGGTGAAATATGAATAGAAAGTTACAACACCATAAATTCTATTCGCTGAGATTTTCGTCTTTTCGGAAATATACTGTTGAATGCTTGGCGGTAAATAACCCAGTATTCCCTGAGTCTTCTCCAATAGTGGAATAAGTCCGCTGGGATTGGTACCACTTGCCTCGATCAGCTTGTCTACTTGTTGCATTTGTTCGTCGGTAAATTCTGACAATTTTTCCATATCGTCCCCTTGTTTTAAAAAAAACTGCATAATCAACTATTCAATTGGATTGTTGACTATATATACAACGATACGCTTGAATACTCAAGTATTATTGACTAAATTTATCGATATTTTATTATCTTAGTAAAAAGGTAGACAAAATAAATGAACTATAAGTTATTTAAATATAAAATATTAAAAATAATCATAGTCTAGATATTTTTTTATTCAGATATTTTGAAGTAGGAATTAGAAGGAAATGCTAGAGAACTTGACAATTGTCATTAAGACGCATTGCTTGATAACCATTAGCCTTTAATATGGAAACAGCTTCTACAGATAAGAGACAATAACGACCTCTACAGTACGCAATAATTTCCTGTTCAGGAGGAAGAGATGCCAAGTGGGCTTCTAGGTCTTCCAAAGGGATGGAGCTTGCACCTGGAATGTGATCTTTATCGTAATCATCCTTGGGTCTTACATCGATCAGCGTAACATTTCCACTTTCCATACGTTTGACCAAGTCTTTGCAATCCACGTGCTCAATCTTACTATGATCTCCATAGATATCTTCTACAAGTTCCTTGATGTCAGCAATCAGTTTTTCACCCAATTCCTGCATGGAATGGAACATTGTGACAACAAGAGGATCTGAAATATGATATATGGAATAAAGGCCTTGTTTCTCAAAAGCAACAACTCGTGCTTCAAGTAAGATTTGCAAATGTCGAGAGGTATTTGCAGCACTCATGCCGGTTTCTTCGGCAAGATATTCAACCGTCTTAGGCCCTTCTTCACTCAGAAGATCAATAATATGAAGCCGGCCCGGACTTGAAAGTGCCTTTCCAATTCTTGCAAGGTGATTATATATACTTTTTTTAAAACTTCTTGAATCTGGAATCAATTACAAAACCTCAGGGTATAATATTCAGACAAATGTATTATATAGGAAGGAATAATTACTGTATAGAGCCACTAAAAATACCATATAAATATATCATGAATATCAGTTAATTGATTACATATATAGCATATACGTTGATTCTAGAAATCAAGCAAAGTAAAGTAAATTTTTGGAAATGTCGATCCTATTGAAGCAAAGCCCAATGCAAATGTACTTTACATTGGGGCTTTTTGATTCATTACTAATACCAAACTGATTTACTTCAGTTTCCCCCCGTATACAGGGAACATGCTGGCATCTCCATAGTTCTCAATCTGCTTGAGATTCTTCAGAACTTCCACATCTTTGGCAGAAATACTGAATTCCAAGTCTGCATTATTTTTCATGTGTGCAGCGTTGGCAGTCTTTGGCAGAGGCAGAAGTCCAAGTTCCAAGCAGTATTTAATGGAAAGCTGTGGAATCGAAACTCCATATTTCTCAGCTAATGTTTGTACTTCCTGGTTCTTCATCAACTCCCCATGCGCAACAGGAGAGTACGCTTCAACTAAAATCCCCTGCTGCTGGCAGTACTCAATCAACTCAGATGGAGTATTGCTGATGTGGGCAAGAATCTGGTTTACCATCGGCTTCACTGTACAGGAAGAGAGGATATTTTCCAAATCTGCCTGTTTGAAGTTGGAGAGTCCGATTGCTCGAAGTTTTCCTTCTTTATAGGCATCTTCCAACGCTCTCCAAGCCTCACGGTTTCCCTCAAAGTATGGATCCTCATCACCAAATTCCATCCAAGGCTGGGGGCTGTGAATGATCATCATATCCAGGTACTCTAATCCCATGGTCTTCAGAGACTGCTCAATGGCAGCTTTTGCCCCTTCATAGGTCTTAATCTCTGCTGCCAACTTAGTGGTGACAAACAACTCTTCTCGTTTGATACCACAAGTTCTCACGCCTTCACCTACACCCCGTTCATTCTGGTAGGCTTGGGCAGTATCGATATGACGATAGCCTAGAGCTACTGCATCTTTTACAGCTTGTACTGAATCGTCATCAGAAATAAACCAAGTTCCAAGTCCAAGCTTTGGAATCTCAACACCGTTAGATAATGTATAGTTTTCTTGTAAAATCATTTCTTATTTTCCTCTTATGTAAATAATCAATTTCCCGCTTATAACGCGTTATAATCTTCATCAGATACAGGCTCCAACCATTCGTTGCTCGTTTCCGTGCCGGGGACTTCCAGAGAAATGTGGCTAAACCAACTATCTGCTTTTGCACCATGCCAGTGTTTTACCCCTGTAGGAATATATATAAAGGATCCTTCTGCAAGGCTTACAGGCTCCTCACCTTCCTTTTGGTACCAACCTTCACCTGCAGTACAAATGAGCATCTGACCACCGCCAGTTGACGCATGATGGATGTGCCAATTGTTGCGACACCCCGGCTCAAACGTTACGTTGGCAAGAAAAAGCGGAGTTGAACCTGGCTTAACCAGCGGATTCAAAAATGAATCCCCGACAAAATATTTTGCAAACATGGTATTGGGGATGCCTTCTCCAAACATGTTTACCTTTTCAAAATCTTCTTTATTTGCATACTTCATTTCTTTACCTCTTTCATAAATTTATTTTTAAAACATCTGAATATGATGAGCCTTGGTAGCTGAATTTCGCTACCTTCTCACAAATCAAATTTCTGGAGAATCCCTACTCTGTAGGATTCAATCTTTGCTTGATTTTTTTCAGGAATTTCTCGGTAGCTTGAGAAAATACCTGATACTTCTTCCAGGCCAGGAAATGGCCTACTTCTACCTTTGGTTCCAAAGGACGGATGGGGAACCTTCTTCCTCAAACAGCAATTTTTCCAAAGAAAAGGCATAGCCAAGACCACTCTCTACCATGATGGCAGCGTTATTGATCAGATTGTACGTAGCAACTACATGGAGATCTTCATACTGTTTTCCAAACCACTGCATTAACTTTGCTTGTACCAAGCCTCTGCCTGAAACAATGAGTGGTTTATCCAACAGGTCCTCTGAACTGACACTCGCTTGTTGTGCCAATAGTGAATCTGTACGCATCAATATCCCAAATCGATCGGATGAAGGAAGACGAATAAATTCATACTTTGCTATATCAACTGGCTCTACGAGGAGGATGATGTCAATCAAACCCTTGTCTACCCTCTCTTTCAGTTCATCGGCGCTGCCGCTGAAAAAGTCAAATACAACCTCCGGATTTTCCTCACTGAATTCCTTGATGATAGGGGCCCAAATTCTCATGGCATTGGTCTCCCCACCTCCGATGTGAATTGTTCCACTTACCGAGGTTTCGAGTGCCTGCATTTCTTCTTCGGTTTTTTGTGCCAGAGAGAGAAGTTCTTCAGCCCTTCTGCGAAGCAGCAAACCTTTTTCGGTAAGCGAGAATTTCGCTCCTCGGTTGAAAAGCTTCACATCCAACTCATCTTCCAACTGCATGATCTGCCTAGAAAGGGTCGGTTGGGTAATATGAAGGATATCAGCTGCGCGGGTAATATTTTCTTCTCTTGCAATCGTTAGAAAATAACGTAGTACTCGTAGTTCCATAGGTTGTAGTATAAACGAGATTCACATTAAAAAGAACAAAGATGTTTGTTGCCTTTTCTTTTAAATCTACTTTCCTCCTTTTGTTGTCTCTTTCAATTGACTTGCATAATCATTAATCATGTAATCCAATCTATCTATTTGTTGTTGATACTGATGCATCCATCCAAGCTGTTCTTTCCGGTTCAAATTCAAGATTCCAAGGATTGAAACTAGGTATTCTCCCTTGCTATCTGAATTCTTTTCAAATCTCAAAATCGACTTAATCTCTTGGAGATGCAAACCAGCATGGAACAAACTCATAATCTTGCTGAGTTTTTGGATTTCTACGTCTGTGAAATCCTTAGTCCCGTCCAAGAGACCGGACGACACAATATCTTGCAATAGATTCATTTCCATACTGTATCGTTCACAAATTTCCTTGTATTTCATCGCGTATCAGGTCAGTCTGCCCATACTTCCATGGCCATCCTGAATACAGCCCAGCCTTTGGGCCAACCGACATAAAATGAGATATGGGTCAATGCTTCTGTGATTTCTGTCTTGGTAATGCCATTTCTCTTTGCATTCTGTAAATGAAATATCAAAGAACTATCGGTAATACCGCTTGCCATCAAACCGATTACAGTGATCAGGCTTCTATCTCTGAGGGATAGTTGTTCTGTGCGTGACCACACTTGGCTAAATAAAACTTCATCATTCATTTCGGCAAATTTTGGAGCAAAATCCCCTAACTGATCTCTTCCTGCTGTTACTTTTGGTGCACTCATATAAAATCTCCTAATACATTATTTATTTTCATTACACTAAAACCTTGTTGTTCCAAGATTTCTGTTTCTTATGTCCAGAATATATCTTAATTTTCTAATTATGCCCAATACTTATTTTCTATTGATAATCATGCTTATAAAGCATAATTAATACTATGAAGATTTCTTGTTATGATTGAACAACTGGTTCTGATGAAGTATCGTATCGATACCACTACAATCTTAGTAAATTCGGATGGAACGCATGGATAATCAACTGTATAAGATCCCTCTTGAAATTATTGAAACCTATAAGGAAGCGTGTGCTACCGCACGATACTACTCTTCCGCAGCTTTGAGTATCAGGGTATCGGCGATTGCCCAAGGTATCGTGCTTATGTCTGCTGTAGGATTCTTGCTGCGGGAAGACAACATGCTGTATGCACAATATGCAGCACTCTTTGGGATACTGTTTACCATCGTGTTGTTATTCCTGCATGAGAATTACCAAAGAAAATGCTCTCTGTTTATTGTAGAGGCTAGTCATATCGAGCAAAAGTTTGAACTCCCTTCATTCCCTATGACAAAATTGCATGAAGATCATCTCAAACATGTAAAGTCATTTTTTGGGGAACTGTTCATCACAAAAGGATTGTTTCTTTTACTGGCTATTGGTTTCTTGGTACTTTTGTTGAAATCGTTGGGAGTATTTTAAGTCAGGCATCCAGATTTTGGATGACGGTCGTCTGGAACTCTTCATCAGAGAATATATGTTCTAGAATCAATGCCCCCGACCCTATGGGGCCGGCTTTGCTTTTCAATTCAGATACAGCAACATTCAGTTCGAAGGTAGCAAGGTGCGGAGATCGCCGAATTATGGTTTCCCGTATGGAACCAATGAGCAAATTACCAAAGCCTGCAACGCCACCTCCAAAGATGATGGAAGAAGGATTGAAGAAATTCACCAACTTTGCTGTTACTTCTCCTATGGCCTTCCCTGTTTCACGGATGAGTTGAATGCAGGTAAAATCACCATGCATTGCCCCATCGTTAATGTGGGAAGCTTCTAATTTAACGTGCTGATCCAATAGTTGCTTCAAATATGGGCTGGCTCCCGAAGCTGCCAACTGTTCAGCTTTTCGGGCTAAAGCCAAACCTCCGGCAACAGCCTCCAAGCATCCTTTGTTTCCACAGATGCACTGAATTGTCTCTCCATTTACCCCAATATGGCCTACATCACCGGCACAACCATTGGCGCCGCGATAGATTTGTCCATCAACTATCAAACCAGACCCAATACCTGTTCCAAGTTTGATAAACAGGAAATCAGATTCCCCTTGGGTACAACCTTTTACACCTTCTCCCAGTGCCATAACATTTACGTCATTATCAATGAGAACAGGACAACCGAATTCCTTCTCATATATCGTTTTCAATGGATACCCATCCCAAAGCGGGACATTGGGTGGAGAGTCTGGTTTGCCTTCTTTGAAATTGACAGGGAATGGAAATCCAATCCCGATACCCCAAAGTTTGGGGATGCCCAATTTCGTGCATACTTCTTTAAGGTACTTGATGATTTGTTTGTTGCAGGATACCGGTTCCTGGATGGAATCGAAATGGTATTCTTTCTCACAAACGATTTCCATGTCCAACGTAAAGATAGCCATACTAAGCTTGGTAATACCGAGAAACAATCCTGCAATATATCCGACTTTTTCACAAATCTTGAGTTTTAGCTTCCTTTGGCTGGTATCCGATGGTGCTATTTCCTCCACCAATCCCAGTCTGATGAGCTTATTGATCTGCAATGAGATCGTCGACTTGGAGACTCCGCTTAGCTCGGTCAGTCCCATTCGATTAATCTCACCATGCTTTCTGATGATGTTGAAGATCTGTGATGTGGTATTCGGTGTTATTACTTCATTTTGTCTCATGATCAGCTTCTCATATTAGGATAATGGAATAAATTCTACAAGCTCATTTCTTTACCAATATGTATTACTATATCACGTTTATGTCTTATCGTAAAACATAATTGTTGACAACTGGTATTTCCGCCCTTATCATCAAATCATACCAGAAGGAAAAAACGATGAATAAATTGAGAGTTGCAATAGTAGGAACTGGGTTCGCCGGCCCAATTCATATCGAAGCGGTAAGAAGAAACAATCGTCTTGCAAACGTGCAGATTATTGCAGGCATTTCAGATGAAGATGCAAAACAAGTAGCAGAGTCTTTGGATATCCCCGAATTCACAGGAGACTATCAGACTATCCTCGATCGTAATGACATTGATGTCGTACATGTATGCACCCCGAATCATCTCCACTACCCCATGGTGAAAGCCTGTCTGGAACATGGCAAAAATGTACTTTGCGAGAAACCACTTGCACTCAACTCCGAACAAGCTGAAGATCTGTTGAAATTGGCCAAAGAAAAGAATCTGAAGTGTGCAGTCAATTACAACCTACGCTACTACCCTATGATACAAGAACTGAAGGCACGAAATGCCCAGTCTGACGGGGAGAGAATTTTCGCATTGCAAGGTTCCTATTTACAGGACTGGTTGCAAAATGAGACCGATTATAGCTGGAGGTTGGAATCCAACTTGAGTGGAGCATCTCGCGCAGTTGCCGATATCGGTACTCACTGGATGGATATGGCCCAGTATGCCACCGGCTCTAAAATCACGAAAGTTCTGGCTCAGTTCGGAAGAATGTACGACCAGAGAAAGAAAAGTGTAACCGGTGATGATCATACGTTCCAGAAAGGAACGATGAAAGATACGTCTTCTTACGTAACCTATGACGTAAACACTGAGGACTTTGCCCAGATTTTCCTCATGTTCGACAATGGGGCAATGGGGAATCTAACAGTCAGTCAGGTATCTGCAGGATATAAGAATTACATGGAAATCCGCCAATTTGGAACCAAAGAATCCTATACATGGAATTCCGAGGCTCCCAATGTGCTGAATATCGGACACCGTGACCAACCAAACGAAGTACTGCTGAAGGATCCCAGTTTGATTCATCCTAGCGCAGCTTCCGTATCACAATACCCTGGCGGTCACCAAGAAGGGTACGGCGATACGTTCAAACACATGCTTAAAGCTTTTTATTCGGATTTATTGCATATCAATGATCCCAAGATGGTAGCTGACTACCCCAATGTAGCAGATGGAACCGCCGAGATGTACTTATGTGAAGCAATCATCCAAAGCATGGAACAGAATGTCTGGGTCGATGTCAAACAAGCAAGCGAGGCATAAGAATGAAAAACCCAATCTGGTTGATGAGTTCTGCATATCCTCGGAAAACTCTTTCCCAACTTATTGAAGTTGCGCATAGAGTTGGACTACAGGGTTTGGAGTTATGCGTGTTCCGTACCGATGGAACCCGTAGCGATCATGTGGCAACCCATCTTCCTTACCAAGATTTTAATAGTGAACAAGCAAAAGAAACGATAGAACAGTTCAATAATGCTGGTCTCCACTTCTCTATCGGAGCATTTGAGAATTTGATTGGAGGAGATAAAGAGCAGCGGATACTGAATCAGAACCATCTGCTCAAACTGATACGAATTGCAGCCCTTTTGGGAGGGGATGCGAATGGGATCACCGTCGGTACGTTCGTCGGCTACAACCATGAATGGGATCTTGATGAATATGCATTTGAGAAAAATCTGTATGCCTACAAAGCAATATTTGGTCCGATCATCAAATATGCCGAGGATTTGGGGGTTACCCTGGTTTATGAGAACTGCCCTATGGAAGGATGGAGAGCTGCTTCATACAGCACAATGATGAATAATCTTCCCTCCACCCTTGCAGCGAGAAAGCTCATGTATACGCTGATCCCAAGCAAAGCCCATGGGGAGACCTATGATCCCAGTCATGATATCTGGCAATTTGTGAATCCGCTCGAAGTATTGAAGCAGAGTGATTTGTCCAGAATCAAAACAATTCACTTGAAGACAACTCGCATGAAAAACGACAGTGCGGCCACGCATTGGGGGCAGGTATTCGGGAAACAGCTTGTTGACCCAGAACTGGCAGAGCGTGCCGGGGTCCCCCAGCCCGCCAGCGAATGGGATAGGTTCTCCTACGAACCGATGCTTCCCGGCTTTGGCGGCTCGGATTCAATGGATTGGAGAACCTTCGTCGATTACCTGAATGCACAATCATTCGAGGGTATTTATTCGATTGAAAACGAGGCTGCAAATTCCAAGAACACCAATGATGATGGTGCAATCGAACAAGGCTTTAATGCCACCGTATCTTTTATGAAACCGATGATTTGGCCTCTTGAGGAAGGCAAGGGCTATCAATTCGGTGAACAAAAAGAATTGACTGAACCAACGAGCAGGAACATCCCTGTTCGGACAATGGAGGATCTAGCAACCTAAGGGTTGTGGAAATATTTAGAAGAATTCACATTGAATTCAAAACAAAAGGAGCAAAGGATGAAAAAGCTTATCGTTCTCGTATTGGTTCTTAGCTTGGCGAGCATGAGTTTTGTTTTCGCCCAAGGACAACAGGAAGCCAAAACAAAGACATTGGCAGTAATTATGCCAAGTGCCGACCATGGATTCTTGGGAGAAAGTATTAAACACGCTGAACATGCTACTACACAATTGGCAGAGGCTGCAGGATATAAATCAATCTTCCTCATCTCTGATGATATTGTGGAACAAGCAAACCAGATTGACACTGTCGTAGCCCAAAAAGTGGATTGTGTTGTTCTTTGGCCTCATAATGGGGATGAGCTGAAGTCAGCAGCCCAGACAATCGTAGATGCAGGTATTCCTTTGATCATCTATGACCGTCTTATCAGCAACTTCAAGCAAACTGCTGAATTGATGGGCGACAATTTCACCATCGGTGAAGATACAGGCCTCTATTTCAATGAGTACTTCAAAGACGAATTGGCAAAGGGCAAAGTCAACATGCTCGAGTTCAAGGGAGACAACTCTTCTGTACCCAAGCAGAGATCTGATGGTTTCTGGAAGACTGCAGATCCTAATTTTGTTCGTGTGAATGAGTATGTAACCGATTGGAGCAAAGATACTGCACAGACCCAACTCGAGACATTCCTCAATTCAAGCACAAAAGAACAGGTAGAAAGCATCCAAGCAATCTTCAACCATGATGCTGACGTTGCATTCGGTCTTTTGGCAGCTCTCGAAGGATATGATGGCGATGCAAAGCTCAATGTCAAACTCGTTTCCGCAGTCAGTGCACCGAGAGAATTGCTCAATGTGTATGATCACTACAAGGAATTGGGTATTGATATCGTAACCTTCTCCTTCTCACCCGCAATGGTTGTAGATGCTATCCA
Source organism: Spirochaetales bacterium (assembly GCA_003247345.1). Taxonomy (GTDB): domain Bacteria; phylum Spirochaetota; class Spirochaetia; order Sphaerochaetales; family Sphaerochaetaceae; genus Sphaerochaeta. The sequence goes on along the minus strand of QJZS01000096.1, from coordinate 4,507 downwards.
GTTGGGAATCGACGTCCTTGATGGCAAACAGGTATCAGGCATGCACCTCGTTCCTACCGAAATGGTTGATAACAGCAATTACAAGGAATTTGAGAAAGGACCAGTGTACACACTCAGGTATTCTTTCTACTAGAATCTGTACTTCTCTTGACCGGTGGAGTATTTCCACCGGTCAACTACTATCTTGGAAAGAGGTTTTTCATGCATTTGGAAATGCGAAACTAAGAGCTTCGATGCGGTAAAGGCAGTACAAGATGTATCACTTACTGTCAATGAAGCTGAAATTCATGGCCTGCTTGGCGAAAACGGAGCTGGAAAATCCACATTGATGAATGTGCTAGGGGGAATCCTTCGTCAGGATTCCGGTGAGATCATCATTGATGGGGAGGATCATTCACACCTCACTCCGCTGAAGGCTGATCATCTTGGCATAAAGTTTATCCACCAAGAACTGAATCTGGTCGACGATCTGTGCGTCTACGAAAACCTTTTTCTTCACAACGAACTGACCCATGGCGGTCTGGTTCTGAAAAAAAGGGAGATGGTTTCTCGTTCTCGCGAAATACTAAAAAAGATGCAACTCAACATTGATCCTTTGGATTATGTGAGAGATCTCGACACTTCCCGTAAGCAACTGGTGGAAATCGCAAGAGCCCTACTCTTCGATTGCAAATTAATCATCATGGATGAACCAACCACATCGTTGACGAACGAGGAGATTAGCAATTTGTTTGTCATCATGAGGTCATTAAAAAAGGAAGGGATCAGTTGCATTTACATCTCCCATAAGATGCCAGAACTCTTTGAAATCTGTGACCGATATACGGTCATGCGTGATGGTAAATTTGTCGCGACCGGCAATTTTGCCGATATCGATGAAAAACAGGCAACCGAAATGCTTGTTGGCAGATCACTTGTGCACGAAGTGGTAGAGAAATCCAATACAGTGGATGAAAACACCACGGTTCTGGAAGTGCAGCAACTCAGTTGCACGAATCATTTCAATGATATCTCCTTCACATTGCATAAAGGGGAAATAATGGCTATCACAGGCTTGTTCGGAGATGGTCGCGGAGAACTCAGCGAATGTCTTTTTGGAGCAAGAAAAGTAAATAGCGGAAAAATTCTTCTCAAAGGGAAGGAAATCCAAGGCCAACCTATTATTAGAGTAATGAAATCAGGGGTCTCCATGGTCCCCAGAAACAGGAAAGAGCGTTCGATCATCAAGGATATGTCGATCAAGGATAATCTTTCCATGGCATTCTTTACCAGCAAACATAAAAACGTGTATGTAAGCGATCGTGAAGAGACTCAACGCTTTGAGAAAAGCAAACAAGAGACGAACATCAAGGCTTCTGATCCAGATAATAAGATCACCTCCCTAAGTGGTGGTAATCAGCAGAAAGTCATATTTTCAAGATGGTTCGGACTAGACTCTGATGTGTATATCATGGACAACCCAACACAGGGTATTGATGTCGGAGCAAAGTTTGAAATGTACCAATTGATTACGAAGCTTGCAGAGCAAGGCAAGAGCGTAATTGTTTTCAGTTCAGAATATCCTGAGATTCATAAAATTGCCGACACCTGTTTGGTGTTGTACAAAGGTGAAATAAACAAGAAATTCACGAGAGATGAATTGAATGAGATGGATGTAATGTATTACGCGACAGGATCCAACAAGAAAGAGGGGGCACAATCACATGCTTAACAAAAATGCTAATACACCATTGAATGAAAGGGATCTCTCCATCACTGCAGAGACTACCACAAAAGATAAATTGTTGATTCTATTGAGGAAATTGGTATTTGACCACAACTACATCCTCTCTTTGATCTTCCTTTTACTCATCGGAAGAATTGCAAGTGATCAGTTCCTCTCTGCAGCCAGTTTGATAAATCTATTCAAGTCAGCAGTCTTTATCGGAATTATTTCGCTGGGTATGTCTTTGGTAATAATATCGGGAAATATCGACCTCTCAGTCGGTTCTATTCTTGGCTTGACGGCTGCAGTAGGTGTCGTAGTTTTCAATGCTACCCACAGTATATTTGTGACGCTTTTTGCAACCGTTGGACTTGGCTTTCTCCTCGGGCTATTCAACGGGGTGTTTGTAGGAATCGCCAAGGTGGCGGCATTCATCGTTACATTGGCAACACTAGTTGGATATCGTTCCATTACCATTCAATTCGGTGATGGTGGTCCCCAGATTGTCGATAATGATGCCTACTTTGCAATTTTGCGTCCCATCGGATACGGCAAATTGGGGAGCATCCCCTACTTGGTCATTATATTCATAGCACTGACTGTTTTGGTCTGGTTCATAATGACAAAGACCAAATTTGGTCGATATGTATACGCAATAGGATCCAATGAGAATTCAGCCAGGCTTACCGGTATCAATGTAAAACTGATTAAGGTTGCAATATTTGCAATCACCGGCATGTTGACGGGAATCGCAGGGTTCCTCTATATAACCAGATTTGGTTCTGTTGATGTAGCTACTGCAGGAAAATCGTTTGAATTGGATGTCATAGCAGCAGTTGCAATTGGAGGCACCTCCATGGCTGGCGGCCGAGGAAAGATCCAGGGATCATTCTTCGGAGCTGTAATTCTGTATGCAATTGATGCCATCTTGTCTGCATTCCAAGTCCCGGCTTTTGTCAACGACTTAATTAAGGGAATCTTGATCCTTGGAGCAGTGCTTCTGCAGAAGGCTCTGGACAAGGAAAGAACTGAATAAGAACATTTTAAAAACTATAAAAGCTCAGCAATCGCTGGGCTTTTCTTTATCCTACTCTGCTAGAAATTTGTTTGAATATTTGTTCAAAACAATAAAAGAAATACTACCGGTAATGACGAAACCTGCCAGAATTCCCATAAACACACCTGCTTGCGAGAATATTCTGGAAAATAGCAAGGCAGAAGGAACGGCTATAATGCCTATCTGGAATAGTGAGAGTCCAGCTGCAACCAAAGGTTTGTGATACACATTCATGACCGCTGCGCTGATTTGAGTCATTGCAAGAAAACCATACCCTATTGGCACAATACTTAAATATAAAGCCGTGGTGCTACGCACCAGCATATTTTCATTGAAGAACCCTGCAATGAATCCGCCACTAAAGAAAAATATTAGAGCTATAAACAGACCTAAGCAGAAGAGTGATATCCTGAGAATTCTGAGGCCTTCTTTCGCTCTTTTCAAATTCCCCGCACCCAGATTCTGTCCTACGAATACGGTTGCTGTAATAGTCGAAGCATTGATAAAAGCAAGAAACACACTCTCTACTTTCGTCCCTACCCCGTATCCAGCAACTATTTCATGCCCGAATGTAGCTAAAATGGATGTAAAGAGTGCTGTACCAAAGGGAGTGATTGCGCGTACCGCAGAATTTGGAATTCCAATATGGAAAAGCTTTTTCCAGTAGACTCTAAGTATACTTAGGCGAAAAGCCTTGAAAGTGAGCAGGTGTTCCCTATAAATTTGGATAAGAATGGATATTATGGCAGCAATACCTCGTGCTATAACGGTAGCCAATGCAGCTCCCCTAATTCCCATCATAGGAAAAGGACCAATTCCGAATATCATGAGCGGATCTAATATCACATTCAACATGGCAACGATCATCATAACAGCGGCGGGAACAACGGTATCTCCCAAGCCTCTGAGTATAGAATCCCCAAGCATCGGGATGACCATGAATCCAGCTCCCATGTACCATATCTTCATAAAATCTTTAATGTAAACAAGCAACTGGTCATCTGCACCCATAGCTCTGAAGAGCGGGTCAATCGTGAAATAGCCTATGATTCCCATACTGATCGACATAGATAGGCCTAGTGTGAATGTTGAAGTAGCTAGAAATTGTTTCTCTTCTGTATCTTGCTGGCCAGAAGCACGCGAAAAGAGTGCCATGGCTGCCGTTCCAATGCCAAACACCAAACTATTGAGAACCATAACCACAGGAAAAGTAAACGATATTGCTGCTAATTCGGTCGCACCAAGTTTTCCGACATAAAAGGTATCGACGATATTGAAGATCATCATGCCAAACATACCGAATATTGATGGCAGGGTCAGTCTAAACAACGTACTCGGTATTTTCCCGTTGAGAATGAGGTAGTTTCTTTCCTTCATGTATATAGGTATCCTAATGAAAATTAATCGAAATTGCCTGTACCAACTATACTCAACGATATCTGAAATCTTTGCAAGCAAAACGTATAAATTATTCTACAAAATCGTATCGCCAGAAAAGCAATCTCTTTTCCAGATAGGCTTTTCAAGTATATTCATTGCAGAATAATCTATACTGTTATGCATGAAACACTCAAACGCAATAATCAACCTATAATCATTAACCGAGGAGTTTTTGTTCAATAAATTGTCAACGTTACTTCGTTAATACGATCATAACTAATGAAATGGGTAATTCCTTTAAGTATGTGAGTTCCTTTACTCAATGGTGGCAATGTAAAGTTCTGCACGACATGCCAACCTGAATC
>QJZS01000063.1 GCA_003247345.1 Spirochaetales bacterium | reverse complement strand
ACAAGAAATCCACATTGTATTGAAGGATTCAAACGTTTTGTAAGTAATATGGAACTATGGTTAAAGGAACTGATAATGCTTTGATCGATCAAATCATACTTGGATAACATATTCAGCACGGCTTCTTCAATTCCATCGTAGTAATATCTGTCGGTTTTAATCTCAACGTTGGTAATGATATCTTCCTTCTTTGCGAATTTACAATATTCATCAAAACTAGGAAGACCCTGACCTTCTCCTGCATTCATATGCATCAATTCGTTGAGGGAAAAGTCACGTACAAATCCTTTGGAATCAGTGGTTCTATCTACAGTTTCATCATGAATGATGACCAATTGACCATCTTTCGAAAAATGGACGTCCAATTCGATGGCGTTGCATCCAGATTCCTTTGCCTTGCTGAACGCAAGCATAGTGTTCTCGGGATACATCCCGCTGAACCCTCGATGTGCAAATACTCTCATAATTACCCTTCTTATTTCATTGCAGTCTTTTCATAGCCAGTAAGCATATATTTTTGGAAAATGAAGAACAATATAATGACAGGAAGAATGCTGAGCACGGCTCCTGCCATTATCTCATGATTATTCATGGTATCGAGTCCTGCAAAGGTATTTCGAAGATGAACCAACCCAACAGTAAGAACTCTTCTTACTTCATTCTTCGCTATAATCTTTGGCCAAAAATAAGAATTCCAACCATTGGTGAAGGTCACGAGTGTAATGGTAATCAAAGTCGATTTACACATTGGAACCAATACTTTGGTAATAATTCCAAGTCTTCCCATACCATCCAATTTTGCTGCTTCAATATAGGAATCATCAACGGTAAGGAATGCTTGTCTCATCATGAAGATGAAGTAGGGAGAAACCATTTCCGGTAAGATCAAACCCAAGAATGTGTCGGTTAGTTTCCAGTTTGCAAACATGATGTATAAAGGAATGAATGTTACTTGCAAAGGGATCATCAAAGCACCCAATACAAGTAGAAACAAGAATTTCTGGGCTTTAAATTTGCCTTTGGAAAAGCCATATGCAGCTAGCACTCCGGTGACTACTTGACTGATCAGAATGCCAGCAGTCATAACTACCGTATTGTAGTAATATTTGCTGAAATTGGCTCGTTGCAACACGTTCTTATAATTTTCAAAATGCCACTCATGAGGCCAAAACGTAGGAAGAGCCCTTAAGATTTCTTCTTGGGATTTAACAGAGGATATCAGCATCCAATATAAAGGGAATAGCATAAATATTGTCACTAGTATTGCTAAAGTATATTGGATACCAGTTGATATTTTCCTTTTCTTGATTGACTTCTCATTCAAGAGTAAAGCTTGCTGGCGTTCATCAATATTATGCATCATAGTTTACTCTCTTATTCGAAATCTTCATCGTAGCTGCTGTGATGGCCAATAATACTAAGAAGAATACAACTGCTATAGTTGAGGCCCTATCCATTCTAAAATCTTCCATCGCGTATTTATAAATCATATATACAATAACTTCAGTTGAGCGATATGGACCTCCAGCAGTCATGACATCTACTGATTGGAATACTTTCATAGCAGAAATAAACGTAGTAACGAAGAGGAACAGCGTTGTTGGAGATAAAATGGGGATAGTAATCTGTGTAAACTGCTGCCATTTAGTTGCTCCGTCAATAGATGCCGCTTCATAATAGTTCTTGCTAATTCCTCTCATTGCTGCAATATATATCATCATTCCATATCCTACTGTTCTCCATCCTGTAAGCATCAATATGGAGAACAAGGCACGATTTTTGTCACCAAGCCAGTTAACTGGTGCTTTGCCAAACTGTGCCAATAAGAAATTAAGAATACCGTTTTGCGTATTTAATATCCAAATGAAAACAACAGCTGCACTGGACATTGCTATATATTTTGGAAGAAAAATAAGAGCACGCATTACAGAAAAGGATGTGGTAATCCTATTGAGTATAACTGCGAAAATCATTCCTCCAATAATAGTGATGCTCAGTTCTCCCAAGGTAAATAATGCAGTGACTTTAAACGAATTGATAAGATATTTGGTTCCGGAACCTTGAAATAACCAAACCCAATTTTTCAATCCAACATATGAATAGTTATCATTGATAAGATTCCAGTTGGTGAAACTAATACGTACCACCTGGACAACCGGGTAATATACAAATAGACCTAGAAAAAGTAATGCAGGTAAAACAGTAGCAAAATCCTTGCCTGCGCGAATTCTTCTTTGAATTGGTATTCTCTGTTTCATACTGTAGAGATTCCTCATATATGCAACTACTGCAAACACCTAAAGGGCATTTGCAGTAGTATTGAAAATTAAATTACTCGGAATCAGCAAGTACTTCGTTGATTTCGTCTGCCATCATACCAAGATTGGTATCTACATCTGCGCCCTCAATCATGATTTGATCAAGATAAGATTTCCAGATGGTTGCCAATTGGTTCCAACCAGCATGCTGGATTCTTGGATTGATTTCATCCAGGTTGTCGAAAATAGCTTTGAAAGCGGGTTTTCTCTGTAAGAACTGAGCACCCTCTTCACTGCTAAGTACGGAATTCCTGGTAGGAATGTAGCCAGTACCATCGGCCCATTTCATGTTGACGTCCTTACCGATCAAATACTGCAAGAATACCCAAGCAGCATTCTTGGTCTTCTGGTCGTTCTTGGCAGGAATCAACAATACACTTCCTCCGATTTCACTGATCTTGGTTTTTCCTGCAGGAAGCCAAGCCATACCAAGTTCAAATTTGTCACCAATCAACCCTTTGTACAAGTTGTACAAAGAACTTGTGTGGATTACAGAGAATGTCTTTTGATCAACAAAATTCTGTCTCATGTTGGAAGAAGCACTCGTGCCGCTTGCCCAGTAGGTATAACCCTGACTTACCCAATTTTGGAATTTTTTAGTTAAATCTGCTGAGATAGGTCCAGCAAGGTCAGTGGAAACACGATCATCGTTAACAATCTTTACCCCGCTGTTCAGATACATTGGTTCAAAATACCATTGGTCCCAACCTGGGATAATAATTGCCCAACGGTCGGTAGTACCGTCACTGTTAAGCTTACTAGCCTTCTTCATGAAAGCATCCATGTCGGTAATTTGTGAAGGGATGGTGATACCTTCTTTATCGGCCATAGTCTTGTTGTAGTAGATTACCTGAGTAGAAATGAGGAACGGAAGTGTAACTTGCTTTCCTTCATAGCTGGTAGCAGCAATCATACCTTCACCGAAATCATCGATATCGTATCCTGTTGCCTTGATATAGGGGGTCAGATCCTCCGTAAGACCACCTTTACCATACTCGGCAACATAAGGAGTATTGGCTACAGTCAAGGCAGGAAGCCCGCTTCCAGCAGCGTGTGCTGCTACCAAATTTTCATTGACCGTTGCATAATTGCCGATATATTTAGCTTCAACGGTGATCAATGGATTTGTTGCATTGAACTCACCTACTATCTCATCGACTAACGGCCAATACTGTTGTTCCAAAGCATGCCACCATTCAATCGTAATAGGTTCAGTAACCTCATACGAAATTGCAGGTGCTGTTGATGCTGTCTTCGTTTCTGAAGCACCAGCAGCAAACACCAGACCCGTTACCAGCAACAGGGCTGCTGTCAGTAAAAGCATCTTTTTCATTTCAAAAATCCTCCCTTTGTGGGATTGCTCCCACAAATTAGTCTAAGTTTCACAGACTCATATGTCAAAGCAAATATGTGAGAATTCTGAGAAGAAATTGTAAAAAGTATGTTATTAAATACGAAGTTAAATAATAAGAATTTTATGAAAATAGAAATCTAATAAACTAAAAATCATGGAGTACAAAGAAATTAAAAATCTATACGCATGTATAAAGTACGAATAAACAGTACTGAAAGTGCAGTTATGAAACCATAGGTAAAAAGTATGCTGGGAGGGAAGAAATAAACAGAAATCAGAAATAGTACATGTATAACAAGAACCGTTACAGATACAGGCAAATGCCGGAGGCCAAGAATAGCAGATTCTTTGAATACCTCTTTTAACGGTAGATCTTTTAAAGTCAATATAGGGAATACATGTATGCATGAAATGAGCACGATAAGGGTTAGACTCATTGCTACAAAAAAAAGAGGGGGAATTGTCTGTGAGAAAAACCATGCATCGAATACAAGAAAACCTACGATACCTACTATGATAAGGAAAGCTGCCGTTGCTTTTATAAAAATACGTTTGAACGTTGAAAAAAAAGTTCTTACTGTATACCCTTCAGTTCCGTTAACAATTTGAAAACAATAAGAATATAAACTTGCGGTTGCTGCTCCAATAGTAATAATAGGAAGACTGCTAATGAACCAAAGTAACCCAGCAAAAGCAAGATAATAAAGTTTCAATAGAAATGACCATACCGCGTTATCAGGATCAAAAATAGTATTAATTCCCATAGTTTTTCTCATTCATCAGTCGTAGTATAATAGAAGTCTACCCAAACGAGGCAATAATTAATGCAGAAGATTCCTTTTTATAGACAATTCACTCTTAAAACGATGCTACTTGTTGGTATCTTGGTAGTACTGACAGGTATTTACGTTGGAGATCTTCTCATACAAAGACAAAAAGAAATTGTTATACAGATATTTGTAGCAAATGATGATCAAAATGTATTAGATGCTGAAAAGATGGAAAAATCTTTGGCTGAAATGTTTGGTATAGCAAAGAACCAACGGATTGTTGTAGATGATTCCTTATATGTCGTTTTCAATAATGCAGATAGATATATAGAATCCAGTTTATCAAAGATATATGCCTACATTGCGGCAAAAGAACTGGATGTATTGATTGCACCAAAAGATGTTGTTGAACATTATGCTAATGGCTTAGAAATGACTGATCTCGCATCGTTGATTAAGAACACTACTGCCCTATCTAAGGAAATCTCTCAATCGCTAGTACAAACAGTTGGCCCTGATGGCGAAAAAAAAGCATACCTACTTGATTTAAAAGATAGTAGGTATGCCTCTTCTAATGCATCGTATTTAATAATTCCCCAGAATGCACCGCATAAGGAAGCAATCATAAGGTTTTTAAATTACTTATATACTGACTAATTTAAATCGCCACGTACTTCGTGCAGGATTTGTTTGACTTCATCATCGTCGAATTGTTCATCGATTTCCTGACTGGTCAATCCTAAGAACTCATGGCAATTATAGTGGATCCATCGTTCATCTTCTGGGCTATTCAATACATGTTTTCTATAATAATAATCCGGTTGAATAAGTAAAGGTTCTTCTTCCTTGTAAAGAGGCACCTTGTAGTCATATACAGCAATTTTTAGGTCTTCACGGGGAATCCCTTTGTGCATGATGATTTCACCCAATGCATTGACAGTCTTACCAGTATCAAAAATATCATCAACTAGAAGTATCTTATCGCCAGTACGTAAATGTTCCGGGCTATACGTCCAGCCATCAACCATTACATTTGTTTGACTGCGTAAATAGCCATAGGATCTTGCAACGACGGCAGCATAGAAAACTGGTCTTCCCTTTTCTCTAGTTCTTACCATCTTGTAATATTCACTGAATACGTTTGCCATGTATGCGCCACCTCTCAGTGATGCATAGATGATGTCTGGAACAAAGTGATCTTCTTTGTACATCTTATGTGCAAGTTTAAGAGCTCCATTACGAATCTCTTCACACGAAATAAATTCTTTCTCTGCCATCGAAGCCCCCTTTGCTCAAAGAACAGTTAATACTTCCAAGCCATGTTTTGTTATGGCAACAGTATCCTCAAAATGAGCAGATGGCAACCCATCAGCTGTGATGACAGTCCAATCGTTGGAAAGCAACTTGATTTTGTGCGTACCTAAGTTGATCATAGGCTCAATTGCCAGCACCATTCCTTCTCGAATTCTAGCGTTGGGAAGATAAGAACTGGTGTAATTTGGGATTTCAGGCTCTTCATGTACATCTAAGCCTACTCCATGACCACAATAATCGCGTACTACGCCATAGCCATGCTTTCGAGCATGTTTGTATACTGCAGCCCCGATGTCTTGTATCCTAGCGCCTTTTTGTGCAGCAGCTTCAATTCCAAGTCTTAGGGATTCTTCGGTTACTTCACAGAGCTTACGATATTCTTCCTTGGCATTGCCGATGATGAAGGTTCTAGCCATGTCACTGTAGTGTCCGTCCAAATTGATCCCGAGATCGACATCAACTAAATCTCCATCTTGGATAATGCGTTTCTTGGAAGGAATACCATGGATGACTTCTTCATTGACTGAGATGCAAGCTGTTGCAGGAAAGCCTTCATAATGCAAGAATGCGGGTTTACCTTTGTGATCCACAATGAACTTATAACAATATTGGTCGATGTCCTCTGTGGACATGCCAACCTCAATGAACGTGGACAGATTATTCATCAGTTCAGCAGTCAAATGACATGCTTCCCTGATTTTATCAATCTGTGCCTCAGTTTTTAAACGAATCATCAGTATGTTTCTCCTGAATCGGGAATAGCTGTTTTTGCATAGTGTCCAGAATCCCATTGATAAACTTATAGTTGACCTCAGTAGAAAAATCCTGGCTGAGCTTTACTGCTTCGTCAATTATGATATGTGGATGTATATCCCCAAACATAAGACAATAGACACTCATCCTTAGGATGTTTCGATCAACGATATCAATGCGTTCTATAGGTCGATTCAAAGAATATTTGCTGATTAATTCATCAATTTGGGCAATATTCTCGAGAGTTCCTTTGACTAAATACATTCCATAAATTTTCACATCATCTTCAAGTTGGTTGTATTCTTCTTCAGTTGATCCACTGAAATACTCGGGGATATTCTCAGATGAAAATATTCCGTTGAAATCCAACGCATAAAGAGTCTGCAATGCTAATTCTCGTGCTTTGTGTCGTGTTTTCATATTATTTCTTATATAAAATATTCACTGTTGCGGATTTACGCAACTCCTCCACCAAACTGTTGATGGATTGATAATATATTTCCTGCTGTTTGGATGAAGTCAATTGAGATTTGATATAGGCTCTAACCGTAGTATTTGATTCTGGGCTGATCGTATCATCCAAACCAAGAATTTGGGTATCATTATAAGCCAAGACTTTAATAATATGATACCCAGTATTGGATGTGACTACATCACTTACGGTTCCAACTTCTGTACTGAATGCAACATCAAAGAACGTATCTCCAAGTCCAGTGCGTGCGTCTGTATTATCCATTGTCAACCAACCGATATCTCCAGCTTTGTTCTTGCTGTTGGCATCTTGTGAATACTGTACAACAGCCTTCTCAAATGTCAGAGTTCCTGATTTGATTTGTGAAGCTACACTATCAAGTAGGGTCTTGTTCGCTGCATCCTTTTGGGCATCCCCTGTAAGAGGAATGAAGATGTGACTTAATTTGACCGTTTCAGGCAAGATAAAATTTGTTTTGTTCTTTCTGTAGAAAGCTTGGATCTCACTATCAGAGATTACAACTGTCGTATTCAGCTCAGCAGACTTTTTCAAACGTACATAGGAGTCAACTAAAAGCTGGTCGCTCAAGGCTGCTCTAAAAGCTTCTACAGATCCAAAATTATTGCTGATAATTTGAGCATATTGCTCGTCGGTAAAGGTCTGTTTATAGGAAGATTCCAGGCTTGCTTTTTGGTTGGCATATGCATTATCGATCATTGCATCGGTAATTTTTACTCCATCACGAGCTGCACCTTGTCTAAATAATTCATTATTGATCAATAGATTAAGAACTTGTAGCGTGTCCACGGTGGCTGGATCCTGTCCTGCCTGGGTTGCGCTGGCTTTATATTTATCTACTTCAGCATTCAAATCAGCCATGGAAATGGGGGTTGTTTTTGTAAGCTTCACTGTTGCAGCAGGTGCGCTTATCATTGCAGCAAATACCGTTGTGCCGATCAGCAGCAAGGCAACCAAAACAATTGCTCTACGTTTCATGTAAAAAACTCCTAAGTTTATCTGATGATAAAGTACTAAGAATGATATTTAGAATCAATCAAATCTGAATATGTTTACCAACGGCACGACCAAAATCATTTTTGTTGATAATTTCACTTTTCTTAAGGAACATTCCTTCTTTTTCCATAGTTTTCATCAATTCCTGAAGTGTTTTCATCGAACGTACACCACCCTTGGTAATGAACGCCAAACACCTCTTTCCTGAAAGAGAACCAGCTGACTTTAAGAATAGTGACACTGAAGCAGGAATTTTTCCACCAAAAAATGTAGTATTCTCTGTTCCAATTACCAGATAATCATAAAATGAAACAATTTTCCCTATTTCAAGAGTCATATCAAATACATCCACCATATGTCCTTGGGAAGAAATTCCTTCAGCCAGGGCATTGGCAATTGCCTTCATTTTATCATTACCTTTAGATGCGGGGGCGTATAACACACATACTCTCATTTATAACTCCATTGAAACAACAACCGACCGCACTGCTGCGGCCGGTAGTCTTATATACATTGGAACTGCTACCGTCCTAGTTGGTGGTACTAGGAGCTTGTGTAGTAGTTGCAGCGTCAGTAGTGGTCGTAGTCGTAGCTGCGTCACTACTATTCCACCAATCGGTTGACTGCTGTACTTGTTCGGTAGTGACAGAATCAAGCAAGTTATTCTGTGAAGGAGTTCTGTTCACGAAGGCTACCAAAAGAGCCAAAACCAAGAACAAAACAGCAAGCGTTCCCGTAGCTTTAGTCACAACAGTACTTGTATGTGAACCAAATGCGGTATTGCTTCCGCCTCCAAATATACCGCCCAAACCTTCACTCTGTTCATCCTGTACTGCTACAAGGAAAATCAACAGAAGGCTGACTGCCACGAATAATACCAACAGAATAATGCTCAAAACACCCATTTTCTCTCTACTCCGAATAATTACTTATCAAAGTCCACAATCGGGAGGAATTGTTCCACTGAAAGGGAAGCTCCACCGACCAATGCACCATCGATATGTTCTTTAGACATCAAGGCTTTAACATTTGAAGCCTTCACTGAACCACCATACTGTATAATCAGCTCTTCTGCAACACCCTTATTGTAGAGTTTTTCAACAAGACTGCGTACAAATGCATGTGCAGCATCGGCATCTTCAGGAGTAGCGGTCTTTCCTGTGCCAATTGCCCATACTGGTTCATATGCCAAGGTGATGCTTTTCATCTGTTCTTCAGTAACACCGGCCAGACCTTCGGTAACTTGACGGGTAAGAACTTCTTCAAGTTTTCCACCCTCTCTTTCTTCAAGAGTCTCTCCAATACAAAGGTCAACATCCATTCCTTCAGAAAGTGCAAGAAGTACTTTTCTGTTGATGAATGCATCAGTTTCACCATAAATTGCGCGTCTTTCGCTGTGTCCAAGAATGACAGTGGTAACACCAAGATCCTTGAGCATGGTTGCACTTACTTCACCAGTGAATGCCCCAGAAAGGTTGTCACTCATGTTTTGTGCTGCAACAATAATTGAAGATCCTTTGACTGCTTCAAGTACTGCAGGGATCGTAACGAAAGGAGGTGCAATCATTACTTTGGTAGTAGATCCTTTTGTGGCCTCTACAAGTTCTTTTGCCAAAACTGCACCCTCACTGGGTGTCTTATTCATTTTCCAGTTGCCTGCGATATATGCTTTTCTCATTTTATTTCTCCAGAGCTTTGATACCGGGAAGTACCTTGCCTTCAAGGAATTCCAGGGAAGCACCACCACCGGTACTTACGTGACTGATCTTGTCTGCAAGATCAAACTTATTGATTGCGGCAACTGAATCACCACCGCCAACTACAGAAGTTGCATCACTGTCGGCAAGAGCTTTTGCTACAGTCAAGGTACCTTGGGCGAATGCATCAAATTCAAATACACCCATTGGTCCATTCCATACTACGCTCTTTGCGTTATTCACTGCTTCGACAATCATCGCAACTGTCTTTGGTCCAATATCCATACCAATCAAATCGTCTGGAATATCAGTTTTATCTACAGCAATTGGAGCAGTGTTCTCATCGAACTTTGCACCACAAAGATGGTCAACAGGAAGAATTACCTGAACATTCTTTTCCTTTGCCTTGGAAAGGAAGGAAATAGCAGTATCCTTATAATCTTCTTCAACCAAACTTTTTCCAATCGAATGTCCCTGAACTGCAAGGAAGGTATAAGCCATTCCACCGCCGATAACGATGGTATCACAGGTCTTTACCAAACTTTCAAGAACACTGATTTTACTTGATACCTTTGAACCACCGATAATGGCAACAAAAGGTTTCTCAGGATTGCTTAACAAAGGAGCCATGAATTTGACTTCTTTTTCAATGAGGAAACCTGCATAAGAAGGAAGATAATGCGAAACACCTTCTGTAGATGCATGAGCACGGTGAGCTGTACCGAATGCATCATTTACATATACATCACCAAAAGAAGCTAAACTCTTAGCAAAGGCAGGATCATTGGCCTCTTCTTCTGCATAAAAACGGACGTTTTCAAGCAAGAGAACATCACCAGCTTTTAATGCTGATACCTGTTTTGTGACTTCATCACCGATTACATCAGAAGCAAGTTGAACATCTTTTCCAAGAAGTTCACTAAAGCTTTTTGCAATAGGAGCCATTGAAAATTCAGGATTTTTCTTCCCTTTTGGACGACCTCTGTGGCTCATGACAACAACAGCGGCACCTCCATCAAGCAAGTATTTGATTGTGGGAAGAGCTGCCTTGATGCGGGTATCATCAGTTACAACCCCGTCTTTGATAGGAACATTAAAATCGACTCGAACCAAAGCCTTTTTATTGGAGAAATCACACTCCCGAATGGTATTAAGAATCATAGCTTTCCTCTTTTTATAGGTGTTTCATCTTTAGCAAGGAAATCAGGCCTGAATTGACAGGCCTGACTTCTTACAAACTCTAAGTTATTTCACCAGCTTCAAAGCAAGGTCAACAACACGAGTGGAATAACCCATCTCGTTGTCATACCAGCTGATTACCTTGAACATCTTCTCGCCCATTTTCATGGTAAGAGCAGAGTCGAAGATTGAAGAGTGATTGTTACCTACGATGTCGTGGGAAACAATTGGATCAGCAGTGTACTCAAGAACATAGCTCATTGGGCCTTCACTAGCCTTCTTCATTGCTGCATTGACTTCTTCAACAGTTGCATCCTTCTTGAAGGTACAAACCAAGTCAACAACTGAACCAGTAGGAGTAGGAACACGCATTGCCATACCATTGAGCTTACCCTTCATTTCAGGAATAACCTCAGCAACAGCCTTAGCAGCACCAGTGGTGGTAGGAATGATGGATACAGCACCAGCTCTAGCTCTTCTCAAATCACTATGTGGCTGGTCAAGCATAACCTGGTCATTGGTATAGGAGTGAACAGTGGTCATCAAACCTTCTTCAATCCCGAAGTTGTCATTCAAAACTTTTACAAGAGGAGCCAAGCAGTTTGTTGTGCAGCTTGCGTTGGAGTAAGCAAGGAGGCTGTGGTCGATTTTGTCATCGTTTACACCACAAACAATTGTCTGGTCAATCTTGTCTTTTGCAGGAACGGTAAGGATAACTTTCTTAGCACCAGCTTTGATGTGATCCTTGTAACCACCTCTTGGACCCTCTGCAGTTGCAAATACACCAGTGGATTCAATAGCTACGTCTACGTTCAGTTCTTTCCATGGAAGTTCAGCAGGGCTTCTTACTGCAAAAACAGGAATCTTCTTTCCGTCTACGACGATTGCATCGTCAGCTACTTCAACACTCTTGGCATATACACCATAGGTTGAATCGTATTTCAGAAGATGGGCAAGAGTCTTAGGACTAGTCAAGTCATTGATTCCTACGATCTCGATATCTTTGTTTTCAAAAGCAATCTTGAAAACATTGCGTCCAATTCTTCCAAAACCATTAATAGCAATTTTCATTGTGTTTTTCCTCCGGGAAATATTATTGTGTATCGATATTAATATACTGTTTTCCTTAACTAAGGGTCAACGTATATATATTATGTTTTAACGACCAATTTTAATTGATTGATCTTATGTCCATCGATGTCTTCCACCGTAAAAACGGCTTCATCATCTTCAACGGATTCATCTTTTAAAGGAATTCTACCAAACAGTTCAAAGACATAGCCCCCAACCGTTTCAAATTCCTCCTCAGGTAAATGCAAGCCTACAACTTCATTTAATTCATCAATGGAAGTTCTTGCGTCAACAACAAAAGTATTATCGTCAAGCTTGCATAATTCCTCTTCTTCCTCATCGTCGAATTCATCTTGAATATCACCAACGATAACTTCCAAGATGTCTTCCATGCAAACTATTCCACTCACTCCGCCGTATTCATCCAAGGCAATGGCAATATGAACTTTTCTCAGTTTGAATTCTCGAAGAAGATCATCCAGATGTTTGCTTTCAGGGATGAAATAGGGTTTTCTCATTAATGACTTTGCATTAAACGTATCGGTAATACCATGACGTAAAATATCTTTGGCATATAAAACTCCAATGATATTATCAATGGTTTGTTCAAACACGGGATAGCGTGAATATCCTTGTTCCTGGATGATCTCATACAGTTCGTCAAGCGTAACTTCACTGCTGATGAATTGTACATCGACACGCGGAACCATGATTTCTTTTACCGTTTTATCACGTAATTCTTGGATACCCTCAATCATAGTCTGTCGTTCTTCAGATTCTGCTTTAGCACGGTCTTCGGCTTCACGATCATCAGAATTCTTTTTAAACAGACCTTTCCATGGCAAGCTCAACGTTTGCTCCCCCTCACTTGCAGTAACAGCTGTTCCTGTTTGACCAACATAGGTTCTGTCGCATCATTGGTTTTATGGTCTTCACCCAACAAATGTAATAAACCATGAATCAACAGACGGAACAATTCTTCGTCTGGTTCAACACTAAAGGATAGAGCATTTCTTTTCAAGGTATCAAGAGAAATTACCATGTCCCCAAGCACCTTTATTTCCTCAGGTGGACCATCGGTTGCATCCATCTGAATCTCGGGCCAAGAAAAATCCTCTATATCATCTGATTGTACGAAGGAAAGGATATCAGTCGGCTCATCTTTCCCTCTATAATCCAGATTCATTTCTTGTATTGTTTTGTCACTGACAAAACTTACAGAAAATTCGCAGCTTGATTCACCCAAGAAATCAAGTACCGTATTCAAATGATCTATTACCAAGTCTCTAGGAGCCTCGGTTTCATACTCTTCATCTTCATATGAGACATCAATATAAAAATTACTTAGCATACATTGTACTCCTAAGCTTTTTGTTCTGAAGGATATTCGATTCTATGGTGGTCACGACCCACGAGCGTTTGTACAAAAGCATCCTCAATCTGATCCAAATCCGTAAGGGATAGGCGACTATCCTTAAGCTGATCGCGTTCGAGTTTTCCCATGACCAGGGAGTGTACCATTTTTTCATACTTGGTGTGTGTAGGACGTTTCAATGTCCGGCTGGCTGCCTCGACACAATCGGCAAGCATGACAATTGCAGATTCTGCAAAAGTAGGAGGAATACTGTTGTATTTGAAATCATCTTCCTTTACGTCCATACCTGCAGCATTAGCCTGGGTCTTGGCTTCGTTATAAAAGAATTGTATCACATCGTTTCCATGATGCTGGCTAATGATATCCAAAACTTCCTGAGGAAGTCCGGCTTCCCTTCCCTTTTCCAAACCCAACTTGACGTGACTTTT
Organism: Spirochaetales bacterium; assembly: GCA_003247345.1. Taxonomy (GTDB): domain Bacteria; phylum Spirochaetota; class Spirochaetia; order Sphaerochaetales; family Sphaerochaetaceae; genus Sphaerochaeta. The sequence goes on along the minus strand of QJZS01000063.1, from coordinate 11,772 downwards.
GATTATTGCCGCTGAAAGTGTTGGCTTTATATCATCATGCTTATTTTCTTCAGCTTGGTTTTCAATGAAATACTCAGGATGGTCAGCTTTCCCAATATCATGAAACATACCGCCTACACGTGCCAACATTGCATTGGCTCCAATAGCTCTTGCGGCATTGTAACTGAGGTCGGCAACGTTCCTACTGTGGTTATAAGTTCCTTGGGCAACTGATTCAAGACGATCAAGTACAGGGTTCTCACTGAATGCAAGTTCACTCAACCTAAAGGCAGTTGGTATATTAAAGAGTTTCTCCCCAAGAGGAACGAAAGCTTCCAAGAATACAAGAGTAATCGTGATATTAAGAATCATGCCGCCGACAAGGGGGATGATACTCTGAAGTGGCATTGCATCCATCATATGCAACGCAAGGGAAGCGAAACTACTTATTACACAAGCGTAGAACCAATTGAAAAGATCATCGATTCTTTTGATTGTATATCTGAAATAAAACAGACATACACCACTTACGGTTAAAACGAAGAAAAAGGTAACAATCGTAGCTTGTTCATTGAGTGTTGCGTAACAAGCAAGCATAAAAGCGGCTACCAACCCTAACCGCCTTTTGCTTGTAATGTGGCTGGTAAATAATGGTGCAAAAAACAAGGGGAGATAGGAATCCAAGAATATTGAAGAATGAGAATTGAAAAGGAGGTTCACGATATACATAGCAATCAATGAAAAAGAAACAGAGGCAAGCATCAAGTTCAAATACAGATACATACGTTTCTCTGCTTGTAGGAATTGCACAAAGACATACACTGAAACCGTAGTTACCGCAAGGATGAAGAGGGCTCGACCAATAAGTTCCAAAATTGTAAATTGGAATCGATCATTACCCATTAACTTTAATAAGGTTAATTGTGAACTGGTAATAACCGTATCCTTTGTCACAATTTTCTCACCTCGTTCAATAGTAACAATTTGATTAGGAATTTGATTAGCAGCATCTTCTCTGAGCGCCAGCGTTTCTACTGCTTCATAGGTAATATTCGGTTCAATTAATAATTGAATTGCATCAATGACCAAAAAAGGTTGAAATTGAGAATCTATGCTCTGGTACTCTTGCAATGTCGATTGCAGGTACGTATCCAAATTCTGCTGAGTCAAAACATCGGAAAGCTGCCTGATTTCATTGGAATCACTGGTTTGTTGTATCAATGAATTTTTCATCAGAACGCTTGTTTGACCTTCTTTCTCAAGCAAGGCTACATCTTCTGCTTTGAATAATCCTTCTTGTAGCACTAGGTTTGCGCTTTCTTGTAAAGCTTGTAAAAACAAAGGTAATTGTAGTTCATTCAATGCGGTAATTCTTGTTACCGTATTGCGTTCATCGACAAGCTTTTCAGAATTCAGAAAGGCAGCAATGTCTGCTATAGTTTTTCCTTGGCTCAACATTGATACGAAAGCATCAAGTCGTTTACTAGAAAGCGTTGATGCTCTTAGTGAATAACTAAATCTTGGAAGGATTTTTTGTTGTGCTTTCTGTACAAGAAGGTTTGTGGCATTCTCATCAACATATTGGAAGCTTTCTGTGGAATAAATGTCCTCGCTGGCTAGTTCCCCAACTTTATAGCTATACCCAAGGTTTTCCATGCCTGAGCCGGAGGTAATAGTACTGATGAGAGGGACTACCATTGCCAAGAACACGGTAAGTGCCATAAGTACATAAGAAAGTTGCTGTTCAAAATTCCTTTGCTTATGTTTTCTTTCCGAAACTGCAGTACGATTCTTAATCATCGCTCGCTTCCTTCATCTGACGAATAAGCATCTACAATATGTTGGACAATACGGGAACGAACAACATCTCTGGAATCAAATGTTATAAAATCCAATCCCTGGATTCCATGTAAAATGTGCATTGCATGAACCAGCCCGCTATCCTTATGCCTAGGCAAGTCAATCTGACTGACATCCCCGGTAATTATAGCATTCGAGTTTTCTCCAAGACGAGTTAAAAACATTTTCATTTGCTCTTTTGTTGTGTTTTGTGCTTCATCGAGGATAACCATGGCATTATGTAAACTTCGACCGCGCATATAAGCAAGCGGTGCTATTTCAATGCTGCCATTTTCCTCTAATCGTCTGATATTCTGCAAACTTAACATAGCTTCCATGGCGTCATACAACGGCCTGAGATAAGGATTGATCTTTTGGGCAAGGTCCCCAGGAAGGAATCCAAGGCTTTCACCGGCTTCTACAATAGGACGTGTTAAAATCAATTTATTACGTTTGCCACCTAGCAACTGACTCAGCGCATAGGCGATAGCAAGATAGGTCTTTCCGGTTCCTGCAGGACCTATTCCAAAAACTATCTGGTTATCCATCATGCTCTTGATATATGATTCTTGTCGTTGGCTTTTGGGGTAAGCAAATCTATTGTGTATGGTTATAAAGGGTTTATCACTTTGATTGGGGTCAAGAAGCTCTTCAAGGCTTTGATCACTTTTAAGACTTTGGTATTCCATGAAAATCTCAGCTTCACTAAAATAACGTTGATTTTCTGCCAATGACCTTAACTTTGAGAATAAGGATAGAAACCTATTGGTAACATGCTCATCTTTGCTTAGACAAGAGAGAGTTATCCCTTTTACAAACAAATCACAACCAAGCAATGCCTCCAAATAAGGAAGATTTCTATCATTGATGCCAAGCACCCGTTCCATCTCTTCCTCACTGGAAAATACCACACTTCTATCCATTCGCAATCCTATGATTAACTTGTAGTAGACCAAACCGAATCGGTCTCTGTATAAGTTTTATTCACATCCAACTCAGGTATCGTATTCCACGTAAGGTATATGGAAATAGTCGGTACCCAGCTGTATTGGTTGTTCGATAATACAACACTTCCGCTGTATTTACAATTCAGTGACCAATCATCCAGATCATGGACAAGTATAATTGATATCTCACTCAGATTGAATTGGGTGTTGTATCTACCCGTTCCAACGAAATCAAAGCTTCTCATAAGATCTGCCCATAACAAGGGGAACGAGAACGTATCATCTGAAGTGTAATAGTGGGAGAATCCATTATTGGAACTAGTTACTTGGAACGTAAAGTCTAAAAACTCTGCAATTTGCAGTCTAATAGAAGCAGAAATTGAAAAGGTACTTGCATATCTATCTTGGAAATAGAATTTCAAGGAAGTATCAAAGCCCAAGGAAAGAGAAACTCTTCCTTTCCACCATCGTACTTCCAGGTCTTCTCCTGACAGGTTGACTTGCAATAAGTTGGATTCCAAGCTATCTATGCCACCATCGACGGTGTATTTAAACTTTGCATAAGGTATGGCAGCTTCAAGGGTTATATAATCAAAATAATTATCAATGTAATCTTCTGAATATACATAATAGGAAAATGATTGGCTCAGTGAAATCAATGAAGAGAACAAATTCTCATCAAAACTTCCTGTCATGCTCAAAGCTTGTTGCCAATTGTCAACACTACGGGTGAAGTCGTATGCCTGTTTGACTGAGAAATTAAAATCTGGAGATTTCAATACTACGGTATTCTTGAATGAATCCTTTTCAAGCGATCCGTCATCCTCAAGAAATTTAAATGAACTGGAAACAGTAAGAGGACCCTGAGCATACGTGAAAGTTGGTAAAAGGCTTTGTGTTACAGGATAAAGGGACGCTGTAATAGACGGGGTAAGCGTAGCACTCCCCGCTTGGAATGCTTTTTGAAGCTGTAATTTATGTACTGTTACCGAATCATCGTCAAACGCATAGGTTTGTTCTGTCGGGGTCATGGTAATCACCCCACTAGTATTCGTGTAGTTCTTTTGGTAACGATACAGGCTCTGACTTAACGTGTAGGTCAAACCTATGATAGGAATCGTTATTGTATTGGTATTGAAAACCTGATACGTACTCGTTCTGAATATTGTTTTGCTTTGGTCTTCAAGATAACTATATTGGGGCAATAATTCAGTTGATAAAACAAATAGATCGGTGTTTGGGGATGCTTTAAAAAGCAAGGATCCTTTTGTCAAACTGTATAAATAAGAATCTTCATCCCATTGGATTACCCCTAGCTCTGCATCAAGGGTATGCGTCAATTTTTCAGTAACCGAATACGAAAGTGATAACAAACGCTTCGGAGCTGAAGAGGATGAACTACTTGAACTTGTGCTTTTGATTGAATATGCATTAGGCAACAATAGATCAGTATCAGACGCAGTGTTTTTATCAGTATCATCTGATGAGGTTGCTTTATTAATAGTTGAAGAAAACTCAAATAGGGTTCCCTCCATACTTGCGGTTAATGTAGGAAGATTCAGTGTTTGCAAAAGATAGGAATACGTGCTTCCATCGCTTTGCCATTTGAATTGAGCATCCGCTTGAATTGATGAAATTTTAAGAGTAGAGAGATAAGGATTTAATTTTGTAACCGGGAAATTAAAGGAACCATTCAACTTCCAAGTGAAACTTGTTATATCTGATTGATAGGTGGTAGGAAAGTCTTGCTCCATACCCAAAAGAGAATCAAAGGAAAATGTTGTCATTCGGTTTCCGTACAACCTCAGAACTTTAGGATCCGAATAATATGGGAGGACAGCCTCAAGATCTGCCCAATCCGTATCAATTTTTAAAGAGTTGACAGAATAAAAACGAGTAACAGGGGCTGAGGAATAGGAGGTAAGACTCGTTACCCCATCAGGATACGCTGCTATTGCAGAAACAGACCCTAAAGATATTTTCCCATCAAGGTAATTTGACATACTGTCATAGCCTACATGCACACCTGCTGTTTCATACGCATCTGCGAACATCGTGAGGTAGGAATCAGTATTGGCCGCCCATTTCTGCAAACTAGAGGTTGGTTGTTGGGCCGAGTACAAAATACTCTGAGGATAGAGATCTTCTTGCTGTGTAGATCCCAGAAGCATGGTCAGGCTCGATTGGTCAGCTGAAACAAAGTTTGGGTATGTCCCATACAATTCCCAGGTAGTTGAGGCAAACATTCCCCTGTCACTGGTAAATCCCATGGCAGGATTACCTACCATCCTATTCCCTGGGAAAAAGAAATAGGGTGTCCATAATACGGGTACTCTTCCTAAACGCAGGGTGGCGTTGTGTACCATGACATCTCCGCCGGGGAGGAAGCTCAACTGTTCTGCTTGGATTGAAGATAGAGGGTCCTCTGCTCTAGTGGCTATTTGTCCATCATTGTAGAAGATTTGGCCATCTTCACCTTGATAAGTGATTTTTGATCCAGAAGTGTAGATTTCGACTTGCTCATCTTCACTGTTCTGTTTTTCGCTTTTTGTAGTTGCACTGCTGATGATCAATATTTGATTATTCCAATCAAACGTAACAATACTTCCTTCTATAGCCTGGAGTGCAGCATCGCCATCTGGGTCCTGATACAATACAGAACCTGAGGCACTTAAAATAGAATGTGCATTATCGATAAGCATTCTTTGAGCCATCAATCGTTTTGCGGATTTACTGCCTTCAGTGAGAAAAGAAACCTCGACATCTCCTTCCAAGGTTATTACTCTCGTGATTGGATCTGTCTTCATTTGTGAGGCTTGCTCAACCTTCAACTGATAAGAATTCTCCTTCGGCCCGAGCGAGGTTTCTTGTTGTTTTTCTATGCCATAGTATGCATACAGAACAGATCGAGGATCCTCCCCGTCACCAACGGTGAGATTATTAAGAGAAAGCATCTCTCTTAGTTCTTCTTGGCTTGCACCTTCAATTTGAATGGAAATTAATAAAGGATCGACGGAGGCATATAACAACTGCCCTGCAAGGCATTGCAGGAGCAGTACAATCAAAAGAAATGGTATAACTCTATCAACCTTTTTCATGCAACATCTGAGCTAGATAATACCCTGTGTATGATTCCTTGCATAGTGCAAGTTGCTCAGGTGTTCCTGTTGCTACAATCATTCCACCGCCATCACCACCTTCAGGGCCCAAATCGATTAGGTGGTCGGCTTGCATTATTACATCCAGATTATGCTCGATCAAAACTACCGTATTGCCGGCTTTTACTAATCGGTTCAGAACTTCCATCAATTTCTTGACATCGGCAAAATGCAATCCTGTGGTAGGTTCATCTAAAACGTATAAGGTTTTGCCAGTCCCCACTTTGGAGAGTTCCAGACTCAATTTTACTCGTTGGGCTTCTCCGCCACTCAAAGTCAAGGCGCTTTGCCCAAGTTTGATGTATTCAAGGCCTACAGAATTCAATGTTTCTATTTTTCGTTTGATCCTTGGAATTGCACTGAAAAATTCGGAGGCTTCTTCCATGGTCATTTCCAAAACATCATGAATATTTTTGCCCTTGTAACGTACTGCAAGTGTTTCTTGATTAAATCTTTTGCCATGGCATACATCACACGTAACATATACATCAGGAAGAAAATTCATCTCTATCTTCAATGTGCCATCGCCACTACAGTTTTCACAACGTCCGCCTGCCACATTGAAACTGAATCTTCCAGGCTTATACCCTTTTGCTTTGCTTTCCGGCAATGATGCAAACAAATCTCGTATTGCAGTGAATACACCGACATAGGTGGCAGGATTACTTCTGGGAGTCCTACCGATAGGACTCTGATCGATATTGATTACCTTATCAATATTTTCAACACCTGTGAGTTTGCTAAATCCATCATAGTTTGGTTTTTTCTTAGCCAACTCACGTCGTACAGCTGGTAACAATACTTCGTTGAGCAAAGAACTTTTTCCACTACCGGAAACACCCGTGAGAACAACCAATTTGCCAAGAGGAAGATCTACATCGACATGCTTCAAATTATTTTTATTAGCACCTTCAATGCGAATTATCTTACCATTCCCTTTTCTTCTTTTTGTAGGAATGCTCATTGCCAGTGAACCCGCCAAGTACTGTCCTGTAATACTTTTTGGATTCTTTTGTACTTCCTCAGGTGTCCCTTCTGCAATGATATACCCGCCGTTGACTCCAGCCCCTGGACCTAAATCCACCAGATAGTCGGCTTCTCTGATAGTTGCTTCATCGTGCTCTACAACCAGTACCGTGTTACCGATATCCCTGAGATGCTTCAGTGTGTCGATAAGTTTTTGATTATCTTTCTGATGTAAGCCAATTGATGGTTCGTCCAATACGTACAGCACTCCGCTTAATGCCGACCCTATTTGTGTTGCCAAACGGATTCGTTGAGCTTCTCCTCCACTGAGGGTTGCACTGCTTCGGTCGAGGGTAAGATAATCAAGACCGACATTTTTCAGGAAGCTAAGACGACTTCTAATTTCTTTCAAGACTTGGTCAGATATTAACGTCTGTTGTTCGGTTAGTTGCAAATCATAGAAGAAGGCATGTGCATGCTTTACCGATAATCGGGTAACTTGCATGATATTCATTCCCTGTACTGTAACAGCTAAAGCCTCTGGACGAAGCCTATCACCATGACAAGAGGGGCAAACCCTCGTTGTCTGGAAACTGTTCATCCACATTTTAATTTGCATACTTCCGGTTTCATAGAAACGACGTTGCAAATCAGGAATAATTCCTGGGAAAGGCTTTTCAACTCGATAGGTTTGATTCGATTTTTCACGGGAATATTCCACAAATATTCTTTCTTGTGTTCCATAGAGAATTGCTTGAATAACTGCATCAGACAATTCGGAAAAAGGGGTATTCAAAGTAAAGCCAAAATGCTTTGCCAAGGCTTTGAATTGGGAACGAGCCCATTGAGCGTCAGGATTCATGGTGGCAATGGCGCCTTGGTTAAAACTCTTGGAATAGTCCGGAATGATAAGGTCAGGATCAAATTCAGTTTTCAAACCGAGTCCGTTACATTCGGGACAAGCTCCATAAGGATTATTAAAACTAAAGAGACGGGGTTCCAAATCGGGTAAGGTAATTCCACAATGCGGGCAGCTGTTTCTTTCGCTGTAGATTTCCTCATACTCCCCGTCCCCATCTTTAGATAGGAAGGTAACCTTTACTAGGCCTTGTGTCATTTCATTGGAGGTTTCAATACTTGAGGCGAGTCTTGCCCTGATATCTGAAGAAAGTATTAAACGGTCTACTATGATATCTATTGAATGCTTTATCTGCTTATCAAGGACGATTTCTTCATCCAATTGATACATTTGCCCATCAACTTTAACTCGTTGGAAACCAGAGGTACGAGCATCTTCAAATACCTTTTTAAATTCACCTTTTCTAAGAATTGCTACGGGAGCACTGACGATTATTCTTGTTCCTTCTTCAGCTTTGAAAATAGCATCAATAATCTGATCAACACTCATCTCACTGATTTCCCTGCCACAAATATGGCAGTGTGCAGTCCCGATTCTTGCCCAAAGCAACCTGAAATAATCATAAATTTCAGTGACGGTGCCGACAGTTGACCTAGGATTCCTATGAGTAGACTTTTGTTCAATAGCAATAGCTGGACTTAATCCTTCCATGTAATCGACATCTGGCTTATCCAACTTATCCAAAAACATTCTTGCATAACTACTCAGGCTTTCTACATACCTTCTTTGTCCTTCGGCAAAGATGGTGTCAAAAGCCAAGGAACTTTTACCGCTTCCTGATAGCCCGCTTATGACTATCAGTTGATCCTTAGTCAATTCGAGGTCAATATTTTTAAGATTGTGCTCTCTAGCACCTTTTATGATCAATTTATTCTGCATGTTCTATAGCTTCCAAAAGTGCTGATTTTGCTTCTGAAGCAGTCACTTTTCTTACCAATTCACCTTTCTCATAGAGAAAAATACTATTGCCGATTCCTGTAATCGCCAAATCTGCTGCTTTGGCTTCACCGGGACCGTTTACCTGACATCCCATGATAGCTACCGTAAGGTCTTTATCAATGGTGAGAAGATCTTGTTCAACTGATGCAAGAAACCCTTGAGAATCGAAACTATGGCGGCCACAGCGAGGGCAGCTGACGATTCTAATTCCTTTTTTTCGTAGTCCCAGCGTACGAAGCAGTTCAACTCCAGCTTGGACCTCTGTTTCTATGTCACCGGTTATGCTTATACGAATGGTATTACCGATACCTTCACTTAACAATTGCCCTAATGCCCATGTTGATCGAGTTATTGCCGATACAACAGACCCCGCTTCAGTAACACCCAAATGCAAGGGGTAGTCACTTTGTTTTGCAAAGAGCCTATTTGCCTTCATCGTGACATCCCCATCACTGGCTTTTAAAGAGACAACCGTATTGGTAAATCCCCATCCTTCAAACCAATTGAGATACTCCAAAGCAGTATTACTCATCAGCATTTCAGTCGGATCATTACCTTTTGGCAGAGAACCGCTATTAAGTCCGATTCTAATGGCAATCCCGTGATCTTTTGCACTTTCAACTACTTCTTTGACTTTCCATTCAGCACCGATGTTGCCTGGATTTATCCTGATTTTATGGGCACCACATTCAATGGCATCAAGAGCCATCTTATAGTCAAAGTGAATGTCTGCAACAACTGGTATCGGACTTCTTGCACATAACGTAGTAAAGGCATCATGGTCTTCTTTATGAGGATATGAAAAACGAATAATATCGCAACCCATCGAATTCAGTTTTCCTATACGACGGATAAGCGTATCTATCTCTGTATTATCATGAGGAATGGCACTGTCATACATGGTTTGAACGAGAATCGGTAATCCTCGTCCCAGTAATTTGTCTTTAATCAGTACCTGATGGTCTCCTGTCATCTTTAAGCTCCTAATCTACTTCGTACGATATTACTACACATTTGTAAAGAGCTTTAGTCAGTTTCAAGAATAATTAGTGCAAATTTAATGCTTTTGGATTCAACGTGCGTGTTTAATCCATAGGCAAAAGGTTCACCAGGCATAAACAGCGTAAACATACCTTCAGAAGATAAAAGGACATCAGTCGGCTCACTATCGGTGATTGAAATGAATCCTTTATCATCTCTTTTGCCGATTGTATCTTTCTTTCGGTAACTGGTAGCTAGGGTTTGTTCCCCATGCAATGTCACGAAAAGGCAAACCTTCTGAGGATGCAAACGGAAAGTGCCATCAAAAAAAGAGGTGGCTTGTTCTGAAACATGAACCGTCATATGAGAAAGAATATGGCTTCCTATTTCTAAATTCATAGCCAGCATTTCTGGAACTTTTTCAAGATTCTGTATTGCTGGACTCCAAATAGATAACTTTTCAAGTGTGTCGTGTATCATCGTGTGCCTAGAATATACTCAATCTACATATCTTACAAGAACGGTAGAACCTCTCTTAGCCTTATGGCTATTCGAGTCTTGCTCTCTAGATTTTTTCCTACTAAGCTACAGGTATGGAAAAATTATTCACCTATCAATATAACAGCCCGATTGGAAATCTTTTTTTGCAAGCTAATCAGACAGCTCTCATGCAGGTTTCTTTTTCAGAACTTAATCATTCTTCTCTAGAGAAAAATGAAATTATCGATCGAACAATAGAACAACTCGATCAATATTTTGAAGGTACTCGTACAAACTTTGATATCCCACTTATGATGAAAGGTACCTCCTTCCAACGGCAAGTATGGAATGCCCTGCAAGCCATTGAATATGGGAAAACAGTAAGCTATCAAGATATAGCGATACGTATTGGCAACCCTAAGGCAGTGCGTGCTGTAGGCATGGCCAACAACCGTAATCCAATTGTCCTGATAGTTCCCTGCCATAGAGTAATAGGCAAGAATGGCTCTCTTGTTGGTTACGGTGGTGGTTTGGATGTTAAGAAATGGCTCTTGGATTTTGAGCAGAAATCAAAATAATTTTCTTTATTTTAAACTGTTGTGATGATAAAAAATGGACATCCAAAAGAGGATGCCCATTGTATAATGAACCGTTGTTCGGTATGTTGCTTATTGCAATGCCAGCAAACTGAAGACCAAGGTGAAAAGTGCAACTGTTTCTACAATACCGATAACGATGAAGTAGTTTGCAGTACCCTTTCCTGTTTCTGCCAAAGCATCACATGCACAAGCAGCAGTCTTTCCTTGCATCCATGCAGAAAGTCCGATAGCAGCACCACCGAAAATACCTACACCCAAAGCAAGGGATGCAGAAGCCCCAGCAGTAATTGCAGCAGAGATAAAGTTCATCAACAAGAAACCATAAATGGTCTGTGTAAGAGGAGCACCAGCGAATGCAACCATGATGAACGGAGCGGGCTTACCATTAGCATAACATTTCTTCCAACCACCTACTGCTGCCTGAGCAGCTGCACCAGCACCAAGACCGGATCCGAGAGCCGAAAGAGCCAAGGCACATGCCAATCCGATAAATTCCAAATTTCCCATGTCTTTCTCCTTAGTTGTTACCAAACAACGATTAGTTTTCTTCTACCGTTTGTGAAAACGGTTCATATGCTATTCCAGTCCATTCCATACCAAGCTGACCGGAAAATTCCAATAAATTAAGACGAACACCGTGTACTACAACACTTAATAAACCCATTACAAGGTTCAATGAGTGTCCAATAACCAAAACCAAAATACCAGCTACCATTGCAAAACCACTGAGCATTCCGCTTGCCATGCTATTGAAGCTCTGTGCAATAGCTACAGAAGCCATTCCGACAGCGAACAAACGAATGTAACTCATGATATTACCGAAGGCGCTAATAGTATTCAAAAAAGTTGTAAAGAACCCACCCAAACCACTAGCAAGCCCTTTACCAAAGGAAATACCAGGTCCTTGGGAACCGAATACTACAACCAGTAAGAATCCTATACCTACAATACCAGCAACCAAGCTC
>QJZS01000149.1 GCA_003247345.1 Spirochaetales bacterium | reverse complement strand
CAGTAATCCTTGGTTGCAGGATATCAACGGCAAGTTTCATGGTACGAGCACTTCTTACTACCTGAGGAAGGAACAGCTTACCCTTACCGAACAACTTACCTACTTCCTTCATACCATCCATCAGTGGACCTTCCACCAAGGAAAGAGGATTTTCCTCTGCTAATTCAGATAGATCCTTTTCAAGATAGGTATGTTCGCCGGAAAGAACTGCATCATACAAACGTTCGGTTGCGGTTCGCGCGGACCGATCGATTGGTTTCTTTTTCGGTTGCGTATCCTCTTGCATGGTCAATGCGAGTGCGATGAGCTGGGCTCGAATATCTGCAAGATCACCACCAGTTGCCAACAAAGCATTTTCAATTGTCGTACGCACCTGCTTGTTCAAAGTTTGAACATCAATAAGGGAAGCAGGATTAATAATGGCCATATCCAAATCAGCAAGCTCCAGCAATAAGGAGTGCATGGCAGAACGCAAAACATCATTTCCGCGAAATGAGAAGGAAAGATTGCTGACTCCTCCACTGGTATGGCATGCCGGATAGAGCTTTTTCAATTCCCGTGTTGCCATGATGAAATCGCGGGCATAGGTATCATGTTCTTCAATACCGGTTGCAATGGAAAGGACATTGGCATCAAAGATAATATCCTCTTCGTTGATTCCCGCTTTGACAAGCAAATCATAGCTGCGTTTTGCTATCGCTATTTTCCTTTCATAGGTAGCAGCTTGGCCATCCTCATCAAAAAGCATTACGACCATCGCATGGCCAAATTTTGCAATTTGTCTTGCATGTGAGAGGAAAATCTCTTCCCCTTCCTTGAGGCTGATTGAATTGACGATACCACGACCTTGCACTTCTCCCAAAGCCGCTTCAATTACATTCCAATCGGAGGAATCGATCATGATCGCAGCTTTTGCCACAGAAGGATCACTGGCAATGTGGCGTAGGAACAATACCATACTTTCTTTTGCATCCAACAATGAGGCATCCATACAGATATCCAAGATGGAAGCACCGTGATTGACCTGTTCTCTTGCTATTTGAAGTGCTTCTTCCCATTGCTGTTCCTTGATCAGTCGTGCAAATTTTCTGGAACCGGCTACATTGGTACGTTCACCTACGTAGAGAATTTCATCTTTCTTTTTCTCTACAGGTTCTAGCCCACTCAAATACAAAGAGGAAGGGAAATCAGGGATTTGTCGAATTTTGGCTTTGTCGGCAACTTTCTTCAGAGCCTTGATGTGTACCGGTGTTGTCCCGCAACAACCCCCGAGAATATTGAGGCATCCATTTTGCAGTACTGGTGATAAATCTTCAGCCATCTGGTCGGCTAGCAACTGGTAATTACCCTCTTTGTCAGGAAAGCCTGCATTCGGGTGAGCACTGACATAGAACGGAGCTTGAGAAGAAAGTTTCTCAATCAAAGGAATCATCTCTTTGGGACCGGTAGAACAGTTAAGACCTAAGCTGAATAAACCAAAAGGCTTTAGCGAAGCAATGAATGCTTCCAAGGTTTGGCCGCTGAGCGTTCTGCCGCTTTGGTCGCTGAAGGTAACACTGACCATCAAAGGCACCGTCCGGTCCTGCTCTTTCATCTCTTCAAGACAGGCAATGATTGCACTTTTGGCAACCAAGGTATCGAACACTGTTTCAATCAATATAAGATCGACACCACCTTGCAGTAGGGCTTTTGCCTGCTCGCGATACATGCGGATAAATGCATTGGTGTCACTATGTCGATAAGCCGGATCCTCCACTTTCTCACTGAACGAGAGGGAACGATTAGTTGGGCCTACACTACCGGCGACAAAGGCATAGCCTTCGTGTTCTGCTTCGTAATCGGCAGCTGCTTCCCGAGCGATTTCACATGCAGCTAGATTGATTGCTTCTACATCATCAGAAAGTCCATACTCGGCCAAATTGAACGCATTTCCACAAAATGTATTGGTGGTAATGATATCCGATCCAGCTTCCAAATACGTCTTATGGATCTGATAGATAACATCGCCTCGGCTGAGATTCAACAACTCATTACAACCAAGGGCTGAAAGGCCATCGAGGGTATAGTCCTCAACGCCCAATCCTTGTTGCTGGATCATGGTTCCCATGGCTCCATCGAGTAGTACGATTCGCTTCGCCAATAACGTTTTCAGATATTCGCTTCTATTCATGTCAGGTACTAACCTCCAAAGTGCCGCCAACGGCTAGCATATCATCAAGTACAACCACAGCTGAAAGCACTCCTTCTTCGCCCGTCAATTCTTTACACACTTTCTGCACATCTTCGGCTCTTCTTACTTTATTACAATACGCGGTAGCAAATGCATCAGCAAGAGCAGCATCAGAACACGCAACCATTACGGCATCAGCTTTTCCCAAGCTGACCGAATGGCCCAATTTTGCAGAAGAGGTACATACTCCTATCGGCCCATAGGTACTATCCACAAGAATGGAAAGTTTTCCTGAAAACTTACTTGTCGGTGCATATAGTTGCACTTTCAGGGGTTTTAGGACATCAATATATAAATCTCCGCCATTTTCGACCACTATTTCAGACAATCCGAAGCGTGATTTTAACTCACTTCCGACCTTTGCGGCAACCGCACCTGCGACACTGGCCATGGGGCCGGTGTTTGCACGTTTGGCTGCCTGAAACATAGTAGTCAGAAATGAAGAAACTTCCCTTCTGGGCTGAATTGGAATAAAACTACTTAAAAATTGCGGATCTTCATATCCAAGGATTTCCATCCTAAGTTTGCGAAGGATGGAAGCACCCTCTTTCCGTAAAGTCTGGGAGTCAGCATCACCTTGATACCCAATCCACAAGTCACTCTCTCCAATGGTGAGATTGAAAGATGAGAATCGTTTGTCTCCCATAGCTTGGCGGTAGGTCCGCTTTTCATACATACCTTAGGCCTCCCGTTCGTGTGATACCTCAAACAAACGCATGGGACAGGCATGGACACAAAGTCCACAAACTACACATAAGGAAACATCAAAGCTAAGCTTTGCTTCCTTATTCATACTTAAGGCTCCAGCAGAACAGACGGCAGTACAAGAACCGCAATCGATACATCCATCCTGCTTGAACAGCAACTCTTTGACCATCTCGGAAGCACGGACACCAATTTCTGAAAGATATATTGCACTTGCATCCAAATCTTTCTCGGTGCCACTGAGTTCCACGATCAGTTTTCCGCCGCGGCCACTGGCCACATCGGCATTAAGGATATTGATATCTACATCATAGATTCGGGCAAGCTTACTTACGATTGGTTGCTCGACCAAGGCTGGGGTAAATCTAAGGGCATAGCGTCTTTTCATTCTTGTACTCCTTCACGGGGAACCAAAGGTTTTACGAAACTATCTGTAGGGAACATATGAACAGGCTCGGTCAGATAGAATTTCTTCTCTTTGATCCAAGAATTCAAAATTTCAGCTATCTCTCTAGCCTTTGCCAAGGAAGACATCGGAGCAGTTTTCACTTCCGTCCCATCAGCGAGGGTAACAGTACCGCTTGCCAGCTGGGCAAAGGTCGTACTTCCCACTGAGGGATGCCCTTCAGAACCATAATCGAGAATGCTCGTCTCAATCTTGTCATTCGAGATGGCAAGGTGCTCTGCCATTTCTACATCCAGTACAGGGATGGGAATTCCGATACCTACAAACATGGACACACCATACTTTTCATAATAGGCAGCACGGATGAACTCGGTGGACATCTGCTTTGCATCCCCGATTACCGCCAATGTTGCCCCCGGCATCTTGGGAATGCCTTGTCTGTTACGTTCTCTTCTGGTATTGAACTGTGTTCCGTTCCAAGCCACATAGCCTTCGGTCCCACCAAGGAAAATTCTGGTGCCAAGTCCGATGGTTCTCAGGTAAGGATCATTCAAAAGAGGGCTGAGCTCTCCACTGGTTGAATAGGTGACATTTTCGAATCGAGGGAGAAGGCTCCCCATGTACGTATATTTGATCCTATTGGTACTGTTCGTTGCAGCCGAATAGTTCTGATACGCGTTACGCGGATTGAATAGATAGAATTCGTTCAACGTATCCTTGTTGATATAGGTATCAATCTCTTTGGTAGGGTAGCAATCGGTTCCCTTGCCTCTTGCGTGCAAACGAACATCCTTTCCAGCGATCAGCTCTTCAATGACAGTCGCCCCACCATAGGTTGGGTCGTACTTCGACTCACTGGTGGCACCTAGATACGTATCAACAGCAGCAAGGCCCTCATAGGCATTTACCCCATTGAGAGTAATCTCTTCCATTCTGATCCCAGGGGACCAATGGCCGAAATTCATGATTGCTCCACTGGAACACATAGGGCCAAAAGTAGCGGTTGTTACAATATCTACTTCCTCAGCAAGCTTTGCTATATCTTGCTCCTTTGCCATTGCAGTAAAGGCTTCGGCAGTAACGACGACGACCGTACCTTTTTTGATCTTTTCATTAATTTGGGCAATTGTCTTTGCCATACAAGCTCCTATGTGTCACTTGACCCTTCAAGGGTCAAGACTGGAATCAAATGATATGCGGGAACCTCATAAGGGTGGCTCTCCAACAACGCGGAGACCGCCTGAGCAGCATGCTCTTCATCAACGACTAATTCTAGTCGCCACTCCTCTACTTGTTCAAGCATCCCGACCTCCCCAATGTAGGGTGAGCTACCAGGATTTGGACGAAATTGTCCCTGACCCAGGGTCTGGTAACAACAAGAATCATAATTGTCCATTTTTCCGGCACCTGCTGAGAAAAGAGCTTGCTTGACTATTTCCAGATGCGACTGGGGAACATAGGTTACGAGAACAAACATCTTTCCACTCCTTAGCGTTTGCGCATATGATAGGCTATGGTAAAACTTCTCGTATTTCTGGGCAACCCTGGCAAGGCATATATAAAGACAAGACACAACGCAGGTTGGATGGTTTGTGACCATACCCATCCATATGTTTCATGGTCAGAGAAATTTCACTCCTTGGTAGCTCAAGATGCAAGTAAGCGACTGCTGAAACCTCAGACGTTCATGAACGAAAGCGGCCGTGCAGTAAGGGCCTGCATGGACTTCTATAACTACAGTGCAGAAGAGATATTAGTCGTACATGACGATCTTGAACTGCCATACGGAACAATCAGGATGCAACAAGGAGGAGGCATGCAGGGTCACAATGGCCTGAAATCCATTAAAACTCACGTGGGAAGTGACCAATTTCTCAGACTTAGAATCGGCATTGGAAGGCCAAAACATGGCTCTGTTGCCTCGTTTGTTCTGCAACGTTTCACCGAAGAAGAGGAAATCACGCTCCCATTAATCCTAGACTCCGCAAAAACAATGCTTCTAGATAATATTAAATCACTACCAGCAACAAATATATTAATCTAAAAGAGGCGTTAATCTAAGAAAATGGTTACAACCGTATGCTCTCATGGTATACTAAACCCACTATTCAGGGATGACACAACCCTTATGGAGGCGTGAGTTGATTACACGAGATTTTCGCATTTCGGTTCGTACGAGAACTGAAATGGATTTTTTTCCGGCTTTATTTGTGTCGGATTGTGAACTGTCTGACCTCTATAAGCAGGCAACAGAACTCGCTTACATCTACAACAGCAAAGTCAAGGAAAAAGGGGGGAATGATTGGGTTTCAACAGGTAAGATCCATGCTACCGCTGTGTTGCATCAGATTTACCAGAGTGTCCTTTCCCATTACCTGAATTACAGCGAACCCGATTTCTTCACTCGTTTGACTACCTTGGTCAACAAAAATCACGCAGCACAAGAAGTACTTGCCTTTTATATGAAGGAATTCCCTTCCCCTTTGTTGGTGGAGCAATCACTTCCCCTGGATTATTTTTATGAGGAATCTCTTCGAGGCTATTTCATCCATCAGGTGATGCAGGAAAATCCTGCTTTGATAAAAGCGGCAAAACCTTTCCTTGCTCCCGAAGGTCTTTCTTTTCCCAAAGCCAGTCAGGCTATCACCGCCATGATGGGCGGATACACACAAGCAAATACACAGATGGGAAACAGTGATGATGATATTTTTTCCTTCCTTACCAAACCGGCAAAGATTTACCCTGATTCTCTTACTGATCAGATAACTTACATTTTGGATGTATGGAGTGATTTGATCCCTGATGATTTAAAAGCCCTCTTACTTAGAGCCATCGATGTAGTCAAGGAAGAAGAGAAACCTCATTTTGCCGGGAATGGAGGAGCCCCTGTCATGGTGGTTCCCGATTATAGTACGTACGACCAAGAGTACGAGGCTTTTACTGCCGACAAGAACTGGATGCCCAATGTCATCATGCTGGCAAAATCCACTCTCGTTTGGCTTGATCAATTGACCAAGGAGTATGGGTATCCGATAGATACCTTGGACAAGATTCCCGATCGCGAGCTGGATATCCTAGCCTCCAGAGGATTCACCGCCCTCTGGCTTATCGGACTATGGGAACGAAGCTCGGCATCAAAAAAAATCAAAAATCTTTGTGGAAACCCAGAAGCCGAAGCCTCCGCCTATTCACTGAAAAATTATGAGATATCCCAAATCATCGGAGGTTGGCCGGCATTGGACAATCTTCGTAAGCGATGTGCAAACCGTGGTATGAGATTAGCTAGTGATATGGTACCGAACCACTGTGGAATCGATGGCGATTGGGTATTCGATCATAGTGAATATTTCGTTCAGCAGGACTATCCTCCTTTCCCCTCTTACACGTTCGATGGTCCGAATCTCTCTCCAAATTCTGATATCGAGATCAAACTGGAAGATCACTATTATGACCGTACTGATGCTGCAGTAACCTTCCGACGTAGAGATCTAAGAACTGGACAGACTACTTACATCTTCCATGGCAACGACGGAACTTCGATGCCCTGGAACGACACTGCCCAGCTTGATTATTTGAACCCAGTGACCCGAGAGGCTGTTTATCAACAGATAAAGCATGTTGCTAGCAACTTCCCCATCATTCGTTTCGATGCTGCAATGACGTTGGCTAAGAAACATATACAAAGGCTCTGGTATCCAAAACCAGGACATGGCGGAGACATTGCAGGAAGAGCACAATATGGCTTGGACGATGCCACTTTCAATGATCGGATTCCCAAGGAGTTCTGGAGAGAAGTGGTAGATAGGCTAAATGAAGAACTTCCGGATACTCTGTTACTTGCAGAAGCCTTCTGGATGATGGAAAGCTACTTTGTACGTAC
>QJZS01000004.1 GCA_003247345.1 Spirochaetales bacterium | reverse complement strand
TACGTCATGGTTATGTTCTTTTTGCTTCACAAGGTATCCGAGTTCTTTCAAATCGGCTACGACCAATGCTCTGGCCTCGACAACATTAAGGTTCCTGTATTTCTCGGGACAGTTATCATTCAAAGTCCCATCAGGATTCAGAACATTCACTTTCTCAAGGTTATGGCGCATACCACATTGCCAGTCATTCGGGTCATGCGCAGGGGTAATCTTAACCATACCAGTTCCGAAGGTCATATCAACAAAACCATCGGCAATGATAGGAATCTTTTTGTTAGTCAAAGGCAGGTCCAGCAATTTGCCGACAATGCCTTTGTAGCGTTCGTCTTCAGGATTAACAGCTACAGCCACATCTCCGAACATTGTTTCCGGCCTCGTGGTTGCCACGGTAATATAACCGCTGCCATCACTGTAAGGGTACTGAACATCATAGAGGAAGCCACCTAACTCCTGATACTCTACTTCGTCATCAGCAAGGGCTGTACCACAATGGGGACAGTAGTTAACCAGATATTCACCTTTATAAATCAGACCACGCTCATAGAGAGTAACGAAACTTTCACGGACTGCCCTACTGAGGCCTTCATCCATGGTGAATCGTTCATGTTCCCAGTCACAGCTACAACCGATTTTTTCCAGCTGCTGTTTGATGATGCTATGATGCTTGTCCTTCACTTGCCAGGTTCTTTCAAGGAATTTGTCTCTTCCGAGATCTTGGCGTCTGAGGCCTTCTTTGGCCAACTGACGCTCGACAATATTCTGGGTTGCTATGCCTGCATGGTCAGTTCCCGGCACCCATAGTGTCGGTCGCCCCTTCATTCGGTAGTAACGAGTCAATATATCTTGCAATGAATTGTTCAAAGCATGGCCCATATGGAGGATTCCAGTGACATTTGGAGGAGGCATTACGACAGTAAATGGTGATTTCTCACCGTCGACGGGTTTAAATTTCCCAGCATCCAACCACTGTTGGTAGATTCGATCCTCAAACTGTTTGGGATCATAGGCTTTCGGTAATTCAATAGCCTTCACAATAGGCCTCCTACAGGTAAAAAAAGAGTCTTTGAATAGTAGCAAAATAGAGAAGGCTCTACAAGTCAATGTAGAGCCTTCGACATGAGAACCAAACAAGAATGCTACTGAAGAGGAGTAACCGCCTTCAACTCCAACTTGACCGCATACCCCATTGCGTCAAGATGTTGGATTATCTGGTCCAACGAGAAGTCATCAAGAGAAGGCTGTTGAATTTCAGTAACTTGCCTGATATGAGCACTATCTATAGGGGAAGCCACCCCAGGGAGGATTTCCTGTCCCTGCTGGGAATTGTTCCCAAAAAACACAAAAGCGCCAATAAATATTACAACAAATGCCGCCGCACTGGTTATCAAGGCAGGTACAAGCCTGACTTGGACTCGTTTACGAAAAATATGGAATTTCTTTGATGAAGAATCAAAACGTGTTTTCTCAAAATATTGTAATACACGGTCCTGACGAGCCTTGATCTCAGCATCAGGCAAAACAGCATCAGCTATTTTCTCATGAAGGGATCGAAGTTGCTCAAGACGTTGGCGACATGCATTACAATAGCTCAAGTGCTCCTGGACTTGGGTTCTCCAGGGCTCCTGCAACTCACCATCGAGATAGGTATTCAACAATTCGTCATCGACACACATCTACATCACTCCTGGCTGAGAATCGACTCGAGCATTTTTCTTGCTCGATATACTCGAACCTTTACGTTACTTTCAGAAATATGCAACACTTGGGCAATCTGTTTGTAATCCATGTCAGTATATTCTTTCATCACAATGACAAGGCGAAACTTTTCAGGAAGCTGATCAATCGCATCCTGTACCAGTTTCTTGGTCTCCTTCTCCATCAACACACTCGAACCATCAGTATGGTTTGCCCCGTTGGTGGGATATTTTTTCAATTTATCCACCATATTCATCTCACGGGATTTCCGCTTCACTTGGTTGATGGCTAGATTTTTCGACACCCTGATCAGCCAATACTTGGCATCATCAAGGGAGGGAAACTCCATTGCCTTGTCAAAGAACCTGATGAAAGCTTCCTGACAAATTTCCTCTGCAAGATCCTGATTATTGGTTACGTGATATACTACACGCATCAATACCGGGAATACTTGCTCATAGACCTGTCTAAAAGCTCGCTCATCGTTGCTCTGTATTTCCATAACGTTAACAACTCACCAGTAACCAAGTTACATCTTTTTTTCCAAAGAACTTCCAGCAGGAGAGTCTTTGACCATGAAACCCATTGCATCCAGCTCAGAACGCAAAGAATCGGCGAGTGCCCAATTTTTTTCCTTCTTGGCTTCCACTCTCTTTTGGAGCAAGGCCAAGGCTTCCTCAGGAAAACTCTCCTCCTCAGGTTTCTCTATGGTTTGTAGACCCAGTCCAAACACTTGGTCGAAAAACATAGCTAATGAATATTTCTCATCAATCGAAAGAGTATCATCCTTAAGCACACCCCAAAGGTCGGCTAATGCGCGAGGGCTATTCAAATCATGCTGAATATGTTCAAGGAAAGCATTTTTGTATTCCAAGGCTTTCTCACCATCAAGTGAAGTGTTTTTTGCACCAGCTGCCAACATTCTACGAATTCGGTCATAGACATTGGAACGGGCTGTTTTAGCCGTTTCGAGAGCTTCAAAACTAAACTTCAATTGGCTGCGGTAATGCCCCCCAAGGCAGAAATAGCGATAATCCATAGGATCGAAGCCTTTGCTTTTCAGTAAGGAAAGGGTCAAGAACTCTCCCTTGCTTTTGCTCATCTTGCCAGTCTCATCAAGCAAGAATTCACCGTGCATCCAATATTTGACCCACTCTTTACCTGTTGCAGCCTCGCTTTGGGCTATCTCATTCGTGTGATGAACAGGAATGGCATCGATGCCTCCACAGTGAATGTCAAAACTTTCACCAAGGTAGTACATACTCATTGCAGAACATTCAATATGCCAACCGGGAAAACCCCTTCCCCAGGGAGAATCCCACATCATGGCTTGTTCGCCATGCTTGCTTTTGGTAAACCACAGAACAAAATCCTTGGAATTCTTCTTGTTGTCATCAGCTTGCACATCTTCCCGAACGGCAGTCTGTAAGGAGGATAGATCCAATCTAGCAAGCTTTCCGTAATCAGGGATAGAGTCAATGCTGAAATATACGTTTCCACCACTCACATAGGTATGACCCCCATCCTCCAGACGTTTGATAAGATCAATCATCTGCTGGATATGATCAGTGGCTTTACATACTACTTTTGGACGAATCAAATTCAAGGCATCATAATCATTAAAAAATGCATCAGTATAAAATTGGGCAATTTCCCAGACCGTCTTATGTGTCTGGTTTGCCATTTTCTCAATCTTATCCTCACCTTCATCTCCGTCACCGGTAAGGTGACCTACATCAGTTATATTCATGACATGGTTTACGGTAAAACCAGAGACCTGAAGGGTACGTTTTAGCAGATCTTCAAACAAAAATGTTCTCAGATTTCCGATATGGGCATAGTTATATACAGTAGGCCCGCAAGAATACAAACCTACTTCATTTCCTTGCATTGGCTGAAAGGTTTCCAAACTACGACTCATGGTATTGTAAAGAAAGACAGGCATTCAGAGCTCCTTTAGGTTGCCCACCCCAAAAAAAGGGGGTAAGATGTCTCCATGCATACCAATGTACGCAATAGTATTGAAAAAATCAACCTTGAACATTTGCTCTTAGAGAATCTAAATCTCAAGGACCACACTAGTATTCATTGTGGCGGAAACGCACAATATGCTGCCTATCCTACGGATTTTGAGGAACTTCGAATGTTGCTTACGTTTGCCCAAGAGCAAAATTTGGAAATCACCATCTTAGGTGGTGGGACCAATACCCTGATCAGTGACCAAGGTATTGCTGGTCTGACCATCATTACCACGCACCTTGCAAGGCGTCATGTACAAGGTGAGATGTATTGCGTCAGGGGAGGATGTCCCTTGGATAAGGCAATTTCTCAGGCAATAGATGATGGCCTTGGCGGATTAGAGTTGCTTGGAGGTATCCCTGGTACCGTAGGGGGTGCTGTGTATGGAAACAGCGGAGCCTATGATGTGCAAATCTCAGACTTACTCTATTATGTTGACTACATGACCTTTGACGGCAAACTCCATAGGATGCAGACCCATTTGGATGACTTTTCCTATCGCCGGTCCCCTTTTACGGGACGCAAGGACATCATCATCTACGAAGCAGGATTCCGCCTTCGCCCAACTACCCAAACAAGTGAAGTAAGAACCCGCAAGGATGAGGTGAAACAAATCCGAAAGCAAAAAGGGTTGTATGACTACCCCAGCCTAGGCTCCATCTTTAAAAATCCACCCAACAATAAAGCGGCGGCCTTGATTGAATCCTGTGATTTAAAATCTGCTTCGGTGGGAGGGGCTAGCATTAATCCGTCTCATGCTAATATCATCGTCAACACAGAAGGCAAGGCAACAAGTTCGGATGTAAAAGCATTGATCGACCTAATCAAACAAACGGTACAAGATAAAACTCAAATTACCTTGGAAGAAGAAATCAAATATATCGGTCGCTGGTAAAGTTATACCTGCAGGTGCATACCAACTTAGATTGTCTTGTAAACTGTAAATCAATCTGAAGCGGTGCATCAGAGAATCGAAAAGAACACAAGAAGTAGTTCCACCCAAAGAAAAGTGAAGCCTGTTTCAATGTGAACCCCACCCGGAAGCCATCCCGTATATCCCAACGAAACGTACAAGCTCCAATCTGGAGCAGATACGTTTGCTTTGTGGTTTTTTCTCCTGCAGCATCTGATTCAAAACTGGTTTTTGTCTCAAAATCAATAACAATATTCTTCAGAATCACTTTGCAAGAAACGGTATTGCTATTGCGATACATTTGGGAACTTCCTCCCCACACGGCTTTATACCCCAAAGAGGATTGTATTTCCAAAGATAGACGAATCAAATCACTTTTAGCCGATACTTTCAGCATTCGTTCTTGCATCCAGGTTGTTCCAAAATTACGTAATCGTAAGGTCAATTCCCCAAAATCCAACTGTAATGCCTGACTAAGGTGAAATCTTTGACCTGATCCATAGATAGCAGAAAAATTAAGTTTGATGTGTGAAGCAAAAACTTCCTTGCTAAGTTGAACTTCGTCTCCCCGCTCCAAATGAAAAACAGATTGCCTGTGCCTCTCATTCTTACTAAAAAGTAATTTCCAATTCCGGTACAAAAAAAGAAATGCTGTCTTTCTGTGACTACCCTGTAGGTATGACAAGGAGACATCTCCATAGGAAACAGTACTAGACCACCAATCCTGACCAAGAAATGTACTATTGCCAAGAAAAAGACCAACAGGACCAATTGAAAGATCAATCGAAGGTCGTATTGAAATTGCAGCTGGGCTAAAGGTGATAACATTGCAAATACTTGTATTTGGTTGTCGGGTACTATGTTCAATAGAAATCTTCGCTTTCTGCGGCAAAAATGTTATTGCGAGTTCTTGTGTTGCATATGCTGAGAATGGAAGAAATAACAATAAGAACAAACTGACTACCTTCATAGCAGGAAAAGAACTACTCGTTAGTTTTATGCTTCATGTTGATTATTCTTCCCAATAATGGTTTAATACTTTGGTGTCATTCACATTCAATAAGCATAAGCAATAGATAAACAGGAGTCATTCATGGTAATTTTGACCTTGAACTGCGGCAGTTCGTCTGCCAAGTACCAAGTTTACGATTGGACCAACAAAGACATTCTCGCCGTTGGAGTCGTAGAACGCATCGGATTAGAGTATTCCACCATTGAACACAAAGCCAATGGAAAAGCAGAATATAATGCAAAATTCTCTTCTCCGACCCACAAAGAAGCAATCGAATTAATCATCAAGATGTTGCTTGATTCTGAATATGGGGTTATTAAGGACCTCAAGGAAATCGGAGCCGTTGGACACCGCGTTCTGCACGGTGGAGAGATTTTCAAAAAATCCGAATTGGTAACCGATGAAGTTGTAGAGAAACTGAAAGAAGTCATTCACCTTGGTCCGTTGCATATGCCTGCAAACATCATGGGTATCGAAGCAGCCAGAAAGGCAATGCCCGATGTACCCCAAGCTATCGTTCTTGATACCGCTTGGCACCAGACCATGCCTGAAGAAGCATTTATGTATGCTGTCCCTTACGACTGGTACACAAAGTACAACGTACGTCGTTATGGTTTCCATGGAACCAGCCACCTGTACTGTGCAAAGCGTGCTGCTGTATTGCTTGGAAAGAAGAATGAAGACACCAATGTCATCATTTGCCATATCGGTAACGGTGCCTCAATCTGTGCTGTAAAGAATGGCGTATGTGTTGATACCTCAATGGGACTCACCCCGCTTGAAGGGTTGGTGATGGGAACCAGAAGTGGCGATCTTGATCCAGCAATCATTCCTTACATGATGGAAAACACTGGAATGAGTGCAAAAGAGATGGACACTGCCCTTAACAAGCAGAGTGGTCTTGTTGGTCTTTGCGGAAAGAGCGATCGTCGTGACGTTCTCAAAGCAAGCCAGGAAGGCGATAAGAAAGCAGCACTTGCTATCAAGATGGAATGCCGCAGAATTGCAAAGTACATCGGTGGATATGCAACACTGCTTGGTGACAAGCTGGATGCCATTGTATTCACAGCTGGTGTTGGTGAAATGGCTCGTCACGTCCGCTTGGGCGCTTGCGATGGTTTGGAAATCATCGGTGCAAAGCTTGATGCACACAAAAATGATATTTGTGCCAGCCGTAACGGTGAATTCGAAATCAACACCGATGATTCTAAGGTAAAGATCCTGGTTATCCCTACTGACGAAGAATTGGTAATGACTGAAGACGCATTTGCTTTGATGAATGGAACTTATGATGTACACACCAACTTCCATTACACCTTCGAAGACAAAAGCTACGTTAATAAGAGCCGTGCAAGGGATCTTGTGAAAAACATTGAAAAGAACCCTGAACTTGCAAATATTCTTGCAAACAAATAACCCAAGGGGTAACCCTTTGCATTTCAAGGCGCCTTCGGGCGCCTTTATTTATTAAAAATCAGTGAATAAAGCATGTGCTTCTTGCTTTCTCCTATGTTTCTCTACTAGTGTATGGTTATGGAAACAATTTTGGTCGTAGAAGATGATACTGATATCAGGGAATTGGAACGTTATACGTTAAGTACAGCGGGATATACCGTCTTGGAAGCAGAACATGGAAAGCAAGCTCTTGAGCATTTGCAATCACAACATGTCGATCTGATAGTTCTCGATATCATGATGCCTGTCATGGATGGACTTACTACAATCAAAACCATTCGTTATGGAATGAACAACTCGGTACCAGTCATCGTTGTTTCTGCAAGAGGTGAAGAGAGCGACATTATCACTGCACTGGAACTAGGAGCGGATGACTATGTCAGCAAACCTTTCAGTGCAAAGGTACTTGCAAGCAAGATCAAGGCTGTAATGAGAAGAACCCAAGAAGCCGATCACCATACCATAGTGCAGAATGATGGTTTGACCATGGATCAGCAAAAACATCAATGCATGCTTGATGGACAAGAGATTGAGCTGACTGCTACTGAATTCGCCCTCCTCTACTTACTGGTTTCCAACAAAGAACAGGTATTTACCAGAAACCAGTTGATCACCAAAGTCAAAGGGGATGACTATCCCGTTACCGACCGTTCCATAGACGTACAGATTGCAACATTGAGAAAGAAATTGGGACAATATGGAAGTAGAATCAAGACCATTTGGGGCATTGGATACACATACAAGGATCAATGATCATTTGATATCCTTCAGTGTTTCATACACTTCTCCAAGAAAACTTGTATCTCCATCCAAAATTGAAGGAATTTCTGGTTGTTGTTCTTCGAGTAATCCATTTTCGATAAAATCACTGTCGTACTCATTTTTAAAAGCAGAATCAATATCCTTTGGCGTTGCAGAGTCCGTGAGAATATGATCTATGATTATTTGACTCTCATCCCCGATAGTCTGTATTTTCTCCATAACTTTGCCTTGCAGCTCCAATATTTTTAATTTCTGCACTTCATTCAAATCAACTGGGCCAATAATTGACGATATATTCTTGGCAGCAAAATAGGCTGTAGCCTCTCCTCTTTCAAGACCTGCTGCATGCCATAGCGAATACGAGGATTTTTCTTCTTGGATACATACTCGGTCTTTTCCCAATATCATCAATGCAAGACTTGCAAGCTCCCCTTCACAAATGATCACCTTTGCTTCTTCTCCAATGCAAGAGAAAAACTTTCTTTGGCCTTTAGGCGTATCTGTGCGACCACGGGCGTATCGAGGATGTTTCAACTGCCCATCAAGACTGCATAAAACATAACGATTTCCTATGATATCCACTCCTACAAATCCATTCTGTTGCTTCATTCATACAGTGTAGCAGAACCATCACAGATTCCTAGTTAACAAAGAAATCCTAAGATATTGCATCACTTATTCCCCAATGGTACAGTGCATTATGAGCTCCTTGATCAAAGCCCTCCTTCAACAATTCTCAGGTAATGAGAAATGCATTTGTATCACAGGCAGTGGTGGAAAAACTACAGCCTTGATTAAACTTGCGGAAGCCTACGCGCACCTGGGTAAACGAGTATTGGTTTCCACAACCACAAAATTACAGTATCCTACGCAAAGAGATTATCAATGCGACCAATATTTTTATGACCATTCGATTTTTTCTTATAACTGCAACGCCGGCCAGAGAGTATTTTATGCAGTAAAGGGAAACGTTAAAATGGAAGCCCCTCGACTCCAAGACTTTTCAATGCTTTCTGACAAGTATGATGTCATGCTATTGGAGGCTGACGGGGCTAGATCAAAAGGTTTGAAATTGCATACTGATCGAGATCCAGTGATTCCCGAATGTACAACTGCCACGCTGGCAATTTTTTCACTTGCTGTTTTGGGGAAGCCTATAGGTCAGCACTGTTTTGGTTGGGACGAAACCGATACGACCCCCATTGATGAGAAGACATTTCAGATGTTACTTGCCCATCCCCAAGGAATCCAAAAGCGTATGGCTGGGGAAAAAGTAATTCTGGGAAACCAAGCAGATTCCGTTTTGGAGAATCACATTGAACGTATGAGGGTATTAAGCACACAGCTCCCTCTTATTTTTGGTTCATTGGAAAAAGATCTGCTGATATAAAAAGGGAACTATATGAAACACACCGTACTAGAAAGAGCTGCCTATTTAAGTGAGCAGAAGCAAGAATTTGTGTATGCGACAATATTGAAGACAGAAGGTTCTACCAGCCGAAACCATGGTTCCATGGTTGTCGATACTTCAGCAGGAATTACCGGAACTATCGGTGGGGGCGAGCTTGAAGCATACGTTTCTTCCCAAGCAATCAGTTTGCTAGAAAACAAGGAAAAATATAAATATGTCCAGTTTACAGTCCAACAAGAAGCAGGACAAAGCGTCGGTGTCGTATATTTATTTCTGCTTCGTTGCACAACACAAGAAGAGCGGACGGCCTTTATTTCCTTCAGAAGATGGGAAGTATATGAACTAGACAATGTATTTGGCCTTCAATTACGCCCTACTGTTGCTTTACTCGGACTCTGTGAAGGCGGTGCAACCATCGGAGATGTTCATCCTACTTTTCTTAGTGCTGCACAAGAAATATTGCATACCAAGGATGGGAAATTGGTGATCACCAATGACTGGTCATGCCATTTCAGCCTACCTGTGAATTATCACAATCTTCTCCTAATAGGAGGGGGCCATGTAAACCAAGCAATCGCTGACCTTGCTCATTTTGTGGGTATTCCCACCATGATTGTTGAAACTAGAGAAGAGTTTGCAACCGAAGACCTTTTTACCTATGCAAGGAAACGCGAAGTTGCCCCAACTTTGAAAGAAGCCCTTTCCAGAGTTTCCACCACCCAATACACTGCCTGCATCATTGCATCACACTCCTTTGGAGAAGAGGCTGCACGACTGCTGCTGGCACGAGACATTGCTTACCTTGGTGTTCTTGGTTCCCGACATAAAGCCAAGAAACTATTGTCAGCAATGAACTTTGGCCAAAGAGATTTGGAACGGGTTCACTGCCCCATCGGGTTGGATCTTGGTACGGAAACACCTGAGGAGATTGCAGTATCTGTAATCGCTGAGGTAATGAAAGTATTTAACCACAAGGGTGGACAGAGCCTGAAACACCAAGCCAGTAAGTTAGTGATTGTCAGAGGTGGTGGAGATCTTGCCACAGGTACGATTCTTCGGCTTCATCGCGCAGGCTATCAAGTAATTGTGTTGGAAATAGAGAAGCCGACGGTTATCAGAACAACAGTAAGCGTTGCCCAGGCAATGTATGATAACAATATCAGCATAGAAGGCCTCAAAGTTCAGAAATGCATTGATCTGAAGCAAGCATACTCATTACTTGAAGAAGGTATTATCCCCATCCTCGCTGATCCAGAGGGAAATACAATCATCAGTGCAAAACCGATGTGTGTGATCGATGCAATCATAGCAAAACGTAATCTTGGAACTAAAATTACCGATGCCCCATTGGTAATTGCCTTGGGGCCTGGGTTTGTTGCCAAAGAAGATTGTGATGTGGTAATCGAAACCAAACGAGGACATAGCCTTGGAAGAATAATAACTGAAGGTTCCGCAATCGAGAATACAGGTATTCCAGGTATCATCGATGGATTCGGGAAAGAAAGAGTTATCCATAGCCCGTCTTCTGGCATCTTTCATTCCGATTCACATATCGGAGATATCGTCAGACGAGGCCAAGTGATTGGACATGTGGGAGAAACTGAAGTACTGGCAACCATCGATGGCAAGCTCAGAGGTTTGTTGAATAACGGACTAGAAGTCCCCCAGCGATTCAAGATTGCTGACATTGATCCGCGCGGCGAACGCGCGGATCATACAACAGTCAGTGATAAGGCCATGGCAATTGCCGGTTCTGTATTGGAAGCCTTAGATGGCTTTCTCAGCAAAGCCTAATTCACCGTTATCAAAGTTCTGTCTTCAATAGGGGCTTCTACCCTTCCTATGATTGGATAGCCACTCGCTTTGCTGAACGCTTTTGCTGCAGTGGCTTCCATACTTAACAGCAGGCCTCCGCTCGTCTCGGGACAATAAAGAATATCATCCATCTGTTGAGCAAGCTCTGATGCAAGCGTTACCCGTTCATGGATGTAATCTCTATTATGATAGAGACCGCCGGGATTGTAACCTTGAATCGCATACTCAGCGGTTCCATCCAATACAGGAATTGCCTCTGCATCAAGTATAATCTGCACCCCACTGGCCAAGGCCATTTCCGAACTATGCCCTAAAAGGGAAAAACCGGTAATATCAGTGGCACTGTGCACCTCGTATGGTAATACGGCCTCCTGGGCATATTTGTTCAGCGTTGTCATTTGTTTTAATGCTACGTTCGTGTATTTCTCATCGGCAGCCTTTGCCTTAAGGGCTGTCATGAGAATACCCACACCAATGCTTTTTGTGAGGACGAGCAAATCACCGGCTTGTGCTGAATCATTTTTCCACAGTTTATCTTCATCAACAAAGCCTGTTACACTTAAACCGTATTTGGGTGTCGGGTCACTGATCGTATGACCTCCCGCTATCACAGCTCCGCATTCGGCTACCTTACTTTGTCCACCCTGAAGAATCTTTTGCAGGTCCCCAATGGGAAGACAGGAAGGAAAACAGACAATGTTCATGCAAATTGCAGGTTTTCCCCCCATAGCATAAACATCACTGAGTGCATTTGCTGCAGCTACTTGCCCAAATACATAAGGATCATCAAACATGGGAGGGAAAAAATCTACCGTTTGCAGGAGTAATCTTCCATCACCCAATCTATAGGCTAAGGCATCATCATTGCTTTCGTATCCTCCAACCAAAAGAGGATCATCAGCTTTTGGAAGTGATGCTAATACCGCCTCCAATTCTTTTGCAGGCAACTTGGCCGCACACCCGCTGGATTTGACCAGACTGGTTAGTGTCTTATTCATGCATACCTCCATTGGTATAGCAAATCGTGAATTTTTCATTATCATTTTGATAGACTGCTTCTAATTCATCTTTCTTGAAACCAATGTCCCAATGAATTGCCGTATAACGTGCACATGTCCCACAGGAAGTAGAGAGTTTTCTAGGTACTGGAGACAAAACACATCGTACGGCAATGGAACGAGCGAACTTTCTGAATTGCACCGCTCCATGATGATCAAAGAAGGTCACCAAATATTCGTTCATAGTTTATGCAGCTCCAAGCTCCATCCATCTGAAGTTTCGTTCACTTCAACACTGTATTTCGCAGCTTTTGCATACCGAGAAACATTCTCTTTTGCTGCAATGGTATCAACAAGCACGGTTGCTTGTTCTACTTTTGTATCAAGAACTTTTTTTGTCTCAATTACTGGTTGTGGACAAGATAAACCCCTCGTGTCAATTTGCATGTACTACCTCCTTACGCACAGTACCAGCGATAACGAACAAGAATGCAATCCCTAAAAGAACAGCTATTCTCCCTGCTGAAGTTGTTCCAGCAGATGATGAAGCCAAACCAAAGTTGTGGGCAAGCGCAGCACCTGTTGCCAATCCTAGGATACAAACCATGCTATCCGTATTTCCCTCGCCGGCTAAAATAAGTTGCCGCAATGGGCATCCCCCAATGAGCACCGAACCAAACCCCACTACAAAAAGGCCCAGAATATTCCAAAGTGCTTCAGTATGAGCAATTGGTTGATTTGCAAACCCCAAATGGAAATTACCGGTAATAATATTTCCAATAAATGCAGTGAGCAGAATCATAAGAGACCCGGTCAACAAAGTCGTATCTCTAAAAAGGAAGAAATCTCTGAAGGACCCTACAGTACACAACCTGCTTCGTTGGGCTACTCCACCTAGGATAAGAGCGAGTACTAAGCTCAATACGGCAGGGGCATAAGCCTTACTAGAATTGATTAAAAGTGAAGGAACAAACAAAACTACCAACACAAGAGCGATAGTCACAACGATTCCAATAGATCCCTCAGTCTTTTTCTGAAGGTACGCTCGCCCCAGGCTGAATCCCTTATTTAGAAAGATTGCACCGACTCCTATTCCAAGGATGTACCCAACCAGTCCCACGACTGCATTCAAATCGCCTCCAGCGATTCTAAGCCACATACGGGCTGGACATCCAAGGAATACTAATGCCCCGATCATCACAAACACTGAGATAAAAAATCTAAGCATTGTTGAAGATCCACCACGCGGACTAAATTCTTTCTTTATTGAACTTATAAGAAAAGAACCAAGAATTAAGCCCAAAATCTCAGGTCTGGCATATTGCACCCCTGCTTTTGTTTGGAATTGCAAGCTACCCGTAAAATCCCTGATGAAGCAGGCAATACAGAAACCCATATTTGCAGGATTTCCGAAATACACCAATAGTACGGAGAACACCCCAAGTAGTGCCCCAGCGGTCATGACTGTTGTGCGTTCAGTATTTTTCATCTCCCCTCCTTTAAGACGTACATTAATTAGTAAACCATTATATTTTTGTTTCTGCAATGGATTTTTCTCAATTTATCCTGTACCATCAAACTATGGGTAAAAGGATTTATTTAGATAACGGAGCAACAGCATTTCCAAAAGCCCCGCAGGTTGCCGCTGCAATGCAACAATACCTGGTTGAAATTGGCTCAAATTCTGGAAGGGGAAGTTACGAGAGTGCATACCAAACGGAAGATATGGTTGGTGGATGCAGAAGCAAACTTGCATTGTTTTTTGGTGCAAGCAATTCACGAAATGTGACATTTGCATTAAATGTCACACATGCACTGAACCAACTGATCGCAGGGACATTAACCGAAAAGGACCATGTGCTTATCAGCTCAATGGAGCATAATGCAGTAGTACGAGCATTGGAAGTCCATAAGATTCCCTACACAATAGTGCCGTCTGACCCTGATGGTAAAATTTTATTCGACACAATTCCAAATTTCATTAACAACCATACAAAAGCATTGATCCTCACTGGTGCAAGCAATGTAACAGGCACTATTCAACCCATAAGGGAAGCTGGTACTCTTGCTCATAGATATGGCTTGCTAACGTATATCGATAGTGCACAAAGCGCCCCACATGTACCATCAAAATTGGAAGAAGGCGTGATAGATGCAATTGCATTCACTGGGCATAAAGGACTTCTAGGGCCTCAAGGTACCGGTGGATTGGTGTTGAGCTCGGCTGTATCGAAAAGTATACAACCTATTTTAGGAGGAGGAACTGGAAGCTATAGTTCTTCTCTTCAGATGCCACCAACATTTCCTGACCGCCTTGAGGCGGGTACACAAAATCTAGTAGGTATAGCCGGATTGTCAGCTGCATTGGATTTCTTACCTTACCAAGGAACTGATGCCTATACATGTGCAGGACAATTACTTACTTATTTATTATCAGATTCACGAATCAAAGTAATCGGGCCAAAAACCATGGCTGAACGAACTGCTGTTATAAGCATCGATATCCCTGGCAAAGAGTTATCTCAAATCAGCTATCTATTGGAATCAAGATTCGGAATTGAGACGCGAGTAGGACTGCATTGTGCCCCGTTGGCACATAAAAGCATGCACACATTTCCAAATGGAACGATACGATTTAGTATGGGTTATACTACAACCAAAGAAGAAATAGAAACTACCATTGAGGCTTTAAAACTGATACTGGAGGAATGATGGATACCAAAACATATTACAAGAACTTATTGAACGCTTTGAAAATACAATCGGTACAACGAAAAACCGTAACTAACGGTCCTTATATTGGAGATGAGGCATTATTGCAAGACTCCAAAGTGGTTGCCACGTATGCCCAACACGAGCATGATTGGGCTTCCTCCGATCTTTTGGTGGAAAATCTTGCATCAGAGGTACACTTGGTCTTGTTCGGAGGCGGACATATCGCACTCGACCTGTATCATCTTGCAATGGATCTCGCTTTGAAAGTAACCATAATCGATGACCGCAGTGAATATTGCAATCCACAGCGATTTCCCCAGGCCCAGTGTATCTGTGCTCCTTTTGAGGAAGTACTTGATACACCTCAAGCGTGGATTCGGCCTTATTTCATTATTGCAACCAGAGGTCATGCTTTTGATAAAGTCTGTCTGGAAAAAACCCTTGGTCTCCCCCATTCCTATATTGGGATGATAGGAAGTAAAAGAAAGGTTGCAACTACCTTCGAACAATTGAGGGAAGAAGGATTCTCTGAATCACAACTGGCTACTGTCCATGCACCAATCGGCTTGGATATAGGGGCTGTTACCGCAGCAGAGATTGCTTTGGCAATCTTAGGAGAGGTAATCAGCGTATATCGAAAAACCGAACAAGCTGTCAGGCTCAGTGAGGAATTGCTCTTGCGCCAAAGTACAGGAGAGCAACATATCGTTGCCAGAGTCATAGAGAAGCATGGTTCAGCTCCCTGTGAAGTAGGATTCCAGTTAGCTGTATTCAAGGACTTTACGTTTTTAGGCACCGTCGGTGGAGGTGAAGTTGAAGCCAGAACCATTGAAGAGGCAAAATCGATGCTGCTTAATCCTAGTCAGTCTGCTTTCACCAAGACTTATGATTTGAGCAATGAGAAAGCTGGATCCTTAGGAATGATATGCGGAGGGGTGGTAACCGTTCTCTTTCAGCGAAGATGATACCCGCTATCTACCATCTCATAAGCAAATAGTTCATTGGCAAGTTCTTCATTAAAAGCGAAATCCCAACAGCCCATACGCTCGTATGCCCATCCTCCAAAACCTTTTTTGAACGTATAGAGGCCATGCATGGGGTGGCTTGTATCGCCGGATGAGGATACCCCGAACATGTCATAATCAGTGCATCCCCAGCTTTTGGCCAGTTTGATTGCTGCCCATTGCAAGGCATAGGTGCTCATGCTGTTTCGTCTAGATGAAGAGGAAGCCCCATAGAGGTACGTTGCCTGATTGGCGGAGCGACTGAGGAACATGGCGCTAAGTGGTTGATCCTCGAGAAATGCCATCAAAAGTACAATACCGGCATCACTATCCTCAGCTTGGTACAAGGCATCAAAAAATGAACGATCATGCAAGGTGATGTGATTACGTTCGCATGTTTGTTGATATAAATCATAAAATGCTTGCAGATACCCAGGCCCCACTTGCTTTACCTCTACCCCCTTACGCAAGGCGAGACGA
The DNA here is from genome assembly GCA_003247345.1 of Spirochaetales bacterium. Taxonomy (GTDB): domain Bacteria; phylum Spirochaetota; class Spirochaetia; order Sphaerochaetales; family Sphaerochaetaceae; genus Sphaerochaeta. The sequence goes on along the minus strand of QJZS01000004.1, from coordinate 31,413 downwards.
ATATTGTAACGAGTCTTATGATGCATACGATAGAGAATTTCATCTTCATCTTGTCTGAGGTCGATAAACATGGTGTGACTTGGTAATTGATTAGACACAGCCTTTCTGAGAAGTTTCTTACTTGTCCCCCAGTTGAGCCTGACATTCTGCAATGATCTTGGGACATCCTCCTCATCCCAGATTGACTGCCAGGGAAGGTCGTAACGCAGCAGAATGCATTCAGGGGGAAGAACTTCTCTCAGATGCATGGAAAGATCCTCAAGGAAGGATCCCATACGGTCTTCATTGGGCAATAAAGTAGGTCCGTACGGGATATATGCGATGCTGTTCTTCCGATTGATCGGAATGAGTTGCACCATGACGTCGTCCAAAAGATAGGACGAGCTTGGTTTCCCATTAAGATCGGAAAGTCGTGTCTTGATATCGAACGCCTTGATATTAAAGCCTTGATTTTGCTTTACCTGAGACCAGAAATAAGACTGATGCAGAAGAGGTGTGTCGTACAGCCTTGCGGGCTCTTTCTCTTGAACTGCGAGATTCATGAAATGCTCCAAAATAATATATTGACAAGAAAACCCTACCATAGAAAGATAAAAGTTGAAACCCGAGTAAAAAGTTATGAAAAAAGAATGAAATTGTAAGGTTGTCCCTATTTTCTCCCTTACAACCTTGATAAAGTTAGTTTGAGGAAAAGCATGCAATACAAAAGTATCCGTACCCGTTTGGCATTCACGACACTTCTGGTCCTTGTCTTCTCTCTATTAGGCAGCCTATGGATTGCCAATAAGGCTTTCTCCACTACTCTTCATGAGAGCACCTATTCAGAATTGGCTGCAAAATCTCATTACCTCTCCACACTTATCGATCCCTCTGACGCTGAACCTTGGATTACACACAACTTTGAATCCTACGCACAATCAACAGAAACCCGAATTACTGTTATTGATAAAACCGGCAAAGTACTTTTCGATTCCGATTATGATCCGGCAACGATGACCAATCACTTATATCGGGAAGAGGTGCAAGCGGCTCTTACCAATACCAGTGGGGAGGCATCCAGTGAACGAAAGAGTACCACCCAAAACCTTCCTGTGATCTATTGGGCGAGACATATAGAAAACCATCCTGATATTTTAATCCTTAGGGTCTCAAAAACCTTGAATCAATTGGGCGAATACCAGGACATATACCAAGGGTTGTTCTTTAGAGGTCTTGCCGTTCTTCTCATCTTGTTTGCGTTCATTACATTTCTTTTAGTCACCACGATTACCAGACCGCTGGACCAATTAAAAGGCTTGGCAAAGCGCTATGCAAAAGCCGAATTTGGTGCACGGTTGCATTTGGAAAGCCCGAGTGAATTAGCTGAGCTTGGGAATACCATGGAAGAGATGGCAAAGCAGATCAGATTAAAAATGGATGAGGTAGAATTCAGCCGCAACCAGGTTGAGGCCATCCTGAACAGTCTTACCGAAGGAATTCTCATGTTGGATAAGGGCCTGACTATACGGGTGATAAACCGACAGGCTGAGCTGTTATTCGCCCAAGGGGAAAATATCATCGGAAAGAACCTCTCTCAGGTTATCAATTCCAATGAGATCAGAGCCCTTTGCAATACAACCTTGCAGGATGGACAGAACCATGAGGTCAGTGTCCAACAATTCGGCCATCTATTTGGTCAAACGGCAAAAATTGCCGGACGTGGACAAGCAAGAGAATTGAAAATCCTAAGTGGCCCTGTTCTCGGCGTTGATCATGCAATCAATGCCGTGGTTATTTCAATCAATGACATGACCGAGCTCAAACGACTTGAACAGATCCGCAAAGATTTCGTAGCGAATGTCAGCCATGAATTGAAAACGCCTATCACTTCCATAGCAGGATTTTCAGAGGCAATCAGCGAGACTCATGATGAGAAGGAACTTGCACATTTTGCACAAATCATTAACCGCCAGGCAAACCGGATGAAGCAATTGGTTGAAGATTTGTTGTTGCTCAGTAGCCTTGAACAAGAAGAGTCAAAGGCTACCATGAATTGGACTACCATTGATCAAATCATTTCAGAGACGGAAGAGGGATGTTTGTATCGATTTGAGGACAAAGGAAGCAAATTGACCATTAATTCAGATAATCCTGAGAACTTCATGCTCTTCGTAAATGAACATTTAATCACACAAGCTCTTACCAATCTTGTAATCAATGCCTTGAATTATTCAGAGGCTGGAAAAGAAGTAATCCTATCCTGTAAAGTAACAGAAAATGAGGTGGAACTTAAGGTCAAAGACCAAGGTATTGGAATCCCGAAAGATGTTCAGGGTAGAATTTTTGAACGCTTCTATCGCGTTGATACAGCAAGAAGCCGGAGCCAAGGTGGCACCGGCCTCGGATTGTCAATCGTAAAACACATAGTCAACGTACATGGCGGAATCATTGCCATCGACAGCACGCCTGGAATCGGAAGTTGCTTTACCATCACTCTTCCCCGAATGGGAGGCATGCTGACTGACCTGCATAAACGAAGCGAACAACTCTATAGTTCTTAGTCCTGCTTCTGTCTCGGCCCATTCAACTTGGGTCTTTCTCCCTTATCCATGTAAATGATCCAACGACAGATCGTGGTAACATGATCACCGAATCGTTCCATCTCCTTGGTAAGGTAAAAGAGATTCAAGACTCTTTCCATTTCTGGCTCTGATTTTGGTCGGAGCTCAAACAGGTCTTTGTTGAGAGCATCCCGTTTTGCATCCATCTCATCATCGAGAGCGGCAACTTCCCTTGCCTTCTCAGCTTTGACATCGATGAAGGCTTCTACGGCTTTTCGTGTCATGGTTGCGCCAAGCAATGCCATTTCACTGATACGTTCCACAAAGGGTATAAATATTTTGTCATCCTTGCTGCTTGCCATCTTTGCCATGTGAGCTGCATGATCTCCCATCCGCTCCAAGCTACCAACAATCTTAATGCCAGCAATGATATGACGCATATAATGCCCATAAGGAGCCTCACTGACTAACAGACGGACTCCGTCGTTCTCGATCATTTCTTGGAGACGATCTATAAACCAGTCATTTGCAATAACTTTTTGTGCCAGTTCCACATCATGATTACGAAATGCGAATTGGGCCTGATAAATAGCTTCCTCTACCCGATTAACCATTTGGATAAGCATTTCCTGGTAGAATTGCATCTTTTCGTCTAATTTACTTATATTCTGATCCATATCTTTCTCCTCGATCAACCGAATTTTCCTGAAATATATGCTTCTGTTTTTTTATGTTGTGGGTTAAGGAACAATTGCTCGGTGGGGGCATATTCTTCCAAATACCCGGTCCTATCATCCTCAACCATAAAGAATGCTGTATAATCTGATACTCTTGAAGCCTGGCCCATATTATGGGTTACGATTACGATTGTGTAATTGTGCTTCAACTCCAAAATCAAATCTTCAATTCTGCTTGAGGCAATGGGGTCCAAAGCCGAAGCTGGTTCATCCATGAGGATGACTTCAGGTTGTACAGCTAGGGTTCTTGCAATACACAGTCTTTGTTGCTGGCCTCCACTCAAACGGAATGCATTCTGCTTTAGCTTATCCTTAACCTCATCCCATAAAGCGGCTTGTCGCAAACTGTTTTCCACCAGTTCATCAAAATCCCCATTGTACCCGTTTAATCGAGCACCCCATGCAATATTCTCATATATTGATTTTGGAAAAGGATTCGGTTTCTGAAAGACCATCCCAATGCGGCGTCTGACATTCACAGGATCAACTTCTTTCGCATACAAGTCTATTCCATTGAAACGTACGCTTCCTTGCACGCTCGCACCTTTCACCATATCGTTCATACGATCAATGCTTCTCAGTACAGTACTTTTTCCACATCCAGAAGGACCTATGAAAGCAGTAACTTGCTTTTCATAAATGGAAAGATCCACGTCCTTGACTGCATGAAAATTTCCATAGTAGATGTTAACTTTATCTAGCGTGATAATTTCCTTCAAATCTTTCTTTTCAGATTTTTCTGAGAAATCAATGGTATTCTTCGATTCGGTTTGATTCAAATTCATCCTTCAACCTTTACTCTATACATTCTGTTATCATATATATATCCCTACTACGGCCAACTCACAAGAGAAAAAACTGGACTGAACGAAATTATACCTTTGTACTGTCCATAAAAATCGGCAACATAGAAAAGATATCGTAATATTACAATACTAATTATAAACTGTTTTCACTAACCATAATGAATATTATCAATCAATTCCAAGCTTTGGAAAAATCTTGCCAATACACATCAAGCGATACTTTTGACATGAATCTACTATATAAATATTAAAAAAGTATTTGGATATTCATAAAAGTCCACAATTCCTTATTTTTTCCCCTACCCCTTTTCACTTTCGCAGAACCTTTGTACTTTAGAAGGGAGGAGGATACATGCCTAAAAAGAATCACTTTTACCGCTGTCCCATTTGCTTTTCACTTGTAGACCTCGTTCATGATGGAGGCCACAGCCTCTACTGTTGTGAAACAGAGATGTTGCCTTTGGAACCACAATCAGAGAAACTAACTGATGACTATCATACCTGTGTACTGACACACAGCAACGGTTTGTTGTATGTTAAGGTTGGTAATAAACCACACCCACAAAGTGACGAACACAGAATTAGTGCCATATATTTAGTGACAAAACAAGAGACTCGCAGACAAGACATCAAGAAAGGAAGTCCTGCAACTGCAGTCTTTACCGATACTGATCATGGAGATGTTTATGCCTACTGCAACGTACACGGATTATTCAAAACCTCGTTCTAGCAAGCTGCTTGTCGTAATCGACATGCAGAAAGATTTTGTTACCGGCGCTCTCGGGACGAAAGAAGCCCAAGCGGTTGTCAGCTCTATTGTCAAGAAAATCAAAGAGCATAAGGGGCCTATAGCATATACCTTGGACACACACCAGCAGAACTATCTTTCCACCAGTGAGGGAAAGCATCTGCCGGTAGTCCATTGTATCGAGGGAGAAGAAGGCCATCAGCTCGTTGACGAATTACAAGAGCCGTTATCAGATGCTCAGGTTTTTGAAAAACCTACTTTCGGTTCTGTAGACCTTGCCAATTATATCGGAAAGGATGAATTCATCGATAGTGTGGAACTTGTCGGGGTATGTACTGATATTTGTGTGGTTTCAAATGCACTGCTGATCAAGGCTATGAACCCGGAAATGCCCATAACAGTCGACAGTAGTTGCTGTGCAGGAACCACGGTAGAAAACCATGAATCTGCACTTTCTACCATGCGTTCTTGCCAAATCGAAATAATTTAGTGAGCAGGTCGTAGACAAAATATACAAAGGACTAGTAGGATACGATATACAGACACTTTAATAAGGAGGCTGCTTCATGGAACAGTCCTTATCGTATGTTCTGGTCACCCCATATACCGTAGCAAAAAGCAGAACAGGAGGGGTTCTATCCAGACTTCTCTCCCGCATCTCCCTTGAGCTCGTTGGAGCACAGATGATTGCCCTTGATCAGACAATCACTGAGTCTTATGCAACGATTATCAAAACCAGGGAAAAGGATGAGGGATTCAACACCTCGGAGATGCTTTCGTCGTATATTGAGCAGAACTTAGGCCCTACTTCTGGAGTAAAACATCGATCTTTGTTGTTGTTATTCAAAGGGAACAATCCCTGTGAGGAACTTGCACAAGTCGTTGGATTCTTTCAGAAGGAAACTCGTATCGTTGAGCAAGTCATCGGCATGTCCATTCGTGACACCTATGCTGACTTGATCTATACCGACGAAAATCAAGAAAAAGTCCTTTACTTTGAACCTGCTGTAATCACAGCCCAGAGCCAGAAAGAAGCTGACAAGACACTTGCCTTGTTCGCCCCTTGGTTGGAAGGACAGAACAATCTGATCAAGAACAGACCCGCTGAGTACTACAAGAACACCCAGCAATCACTTGTCATCATCAAACCAGACAACTGGAGATATGCATCCAGCCGTCCCGGCATGATTATTGATATGTTCAGTAGAAGCGGCTTACGTATCGTAGGCATCAAAGTACTGAAAATGTCAGTTGCACAAGCACTCCAATTCTATGGACCTACCAAAGATGGATTGAAAGCAAAGTTGGCTCCAATTTACGGAATGCAGGCTCGTGAGCTTTTGGAAGGTGAATTTAATGTCAAACTTCCTGAGCAGCTCCAGTCAATTCTCTCCGATAGCTTCGGGGATATGTACTCTGAAGAACAATTCGAACGTATTGTAGAGTTCATGGCCGGTCTTAAGCCAAGCGATTGCAAGGCAGAAAACCTCAACAAGCCAGGCTTGGTAAAATCAATGGTATTGATCTATGAAGGCGTTGATGCCATTCAGAAGATTAGAACCATTCTTGGTGCCACTGATCCAAACAAGGCCGTTGCAGGAACCATCAGACGTGAATTCGGCTCGAATATCAGAGTAAATGCTGCACATGCTTCCGATGCTCCAGAGAATGCTTATCGTGAAATGGGCGTCCTTGAAGCTGAGAAGAATGATAGTGTTACTATGATCAACGAGTACCTTAAAACTCTCTAACAAACGCCGATTACCCAGCGTTTGTTGTCTCCTGGATTACTTCTAAATATCTTAGGAATTTCCATCCATACTACGCACTGCGTAGTACTGGATGTGGGCGGGTTTAGTCTAAAACCGTTCAAAACATGCAACATTTCCCTACCTTCCTTACCCCTTCTCAATACAGGTATATCTTTACTGTTGAACACTGTGTTTTCCCTTTAGAAATCAAACGCATTAAAATCTGTATAAAACCCAGTACTCCCAACCTTACGGATTTGAAAAAGATGGAATATGCTCAAGGCAGATGTTCATAATTTTACCTACAACTATTTCTCATTTGGCCATCAATAAGAAGGAGGTTGTCTATGAGAAAAATTCTGGGGCTAGGTATTAGTGTATTGCTCTTATCATTTTTACTGTTTGGTTGCGTCACACATGAAGAGGGAATAATGCCGGTGACTCCAGTTGTAAAACCTGCGGCTCCAGCACCAGTGACTCCACCAGTTAACCTTGTAGTTCCAACACCAGTAGCCGCGCCTGTACAACCTGTAGCTGTAAAGCCTGCAGAACCGATAGAGGCTGAAGCAGAAATAGCTGAAGAGCGCCAATTTGCAGGGGTAGATCCTTGGGCTGTAAATGCCACTATGTATGAGGGAAAAGTAGGAAAAGTTTTCACACTAACCTTACCCCCTGGGGGAACACCCAATACTGTTTGGGGAACCTACATTTACACCAACGACAGTAGTATAGGTTCAGCTGCGGTCCACAGCAAGTTGATTGACTTTGCAACTGGCGGAAAGGTGTATTTCAAAATACTTGATGGACAAACCTATTATACAGGTTCTACCCAAGCAGGGGTAACTTCCAATCCCTATGGAAGTTGGCCTTTCAGTTACATGTTTACCGACAAAACGGGCAAGCTTTTGTTCCCATCAGCTCTGAATGCAAACATGATTTCGTGGAATACCACCGTTGACTTCCTTGATCTTCAAGTTGGAGACCAATTTACCGTCATGTTGCCCCCAGGAGGAACACCAAATGTAATTTGGGGAACTGGAACATACAGCTATGACAGCTCAATAGGAACAGCTGCCGTACACAGCGGTTTGATTACCTTTGAGGATGGAGGAACTGTGACCGTCAAACAATTGGATATTCAAGACAAGTTCATCGGAACCACCCAGCATGGGGTTACCTCACTCAGTTATGATTCAGAAATAGAAGCGTATATCTTCCTCTAGCCCAATCTTGCCAACTCAGGCAGTGCGAGCTAGAGTATAGATGGAGATGCTTATGAAGATTGAAAAAAATGCACTTCGTTTTGCTTTATCGATACTGCCGGTTGGCATAGTTTGTTCCGTATATCTTGCTGTCACGAATTACCATGCTGCCCAAGCTATGGGCAGTACAATCTCATTGGCAGTTTTAATCGTAACTTCCTTGATACAGGTTGCAGGAATTTATACGCTCATCCTAGCATATCTTGGATACCAACTCGCAACCAAAGCGGGATTGCTCAAACCTTTCAGCTTCAACCGCTATGATATGATCAAAGCCTTATTACTCAGTGTTTTCAGCGGAGCAATCATGCTTAGTGACTATTACGTATTTGCCCCACTGATTCCTCAAGTGAAAGCCGCATATGTCCCGGAGGCTTTCAATCTGCCTGCCCTATTATTCTCTATGCTCTATGGTGGTGTATTGGAAGAAATCATGCTGAGATTTTTCTTTCTTTCCCTGATAGTAGTCATCATGGATCTTGTATTCAAACGAACCAAAACCGAACAACCTATTCCCGCATTCTATTATTTCATAGCCAATTTCATTGCTGCTGTATTCTTTGCATTGGGACACTTGCCAGCTACCAGAGTAGCCTTTGGCTCTTTGTCAGGTATTTTGGTATTAAGAAGTTTAATCCTCAATGGAGTGCTCGGTTACCTGTTTGGCTGGGTTTATATCAAGATGGGGCTGCAATACGCAATGATAACCCACGGTCTCACCCATTTGGTTTTTCAAGGAGTACTGTATCTGTTTATTCTTTAAAGAAAAACCTCAACTTTCTCTTTGTCCAAAAGTTCTTCATATGCTTCTATACTCAAGGGCTCACTGAAAAAGTACCCTTGGATGGCATCGCATCCTATCTGGGTTAGCATTGTCGCCTGGGCTTCAGACTCGACCCCTTCGGCGATCGTGGTGATACCAAGTTCTTTTGCCAGAGCAATGATATGCTGTACGACAATCTTGCCTTGGGAAGTAACATCTAAATCAGAAAAGAATGATTGGTCTATTTTAATGACATCGATGTGTACGTCTTTTAACATCGAAAGCGATGAATAGCCAGAACCAAAATCATCAATTGAAACCAAAAACCCTTGTTTCCTCAATGAAGCAAGAACTCGTGAAAAATGTATCATGTCGTTGAGGAACAATGTCTCGGTCATTTCGAATTCCAACAAACGATGTTCTACATGATATTGATCGACCAAATGTAGTAAGGTTTCCTCATAATCACTATTGAATAAATAGGACCGTGACTGATTTACGGAGACAGGAAGCAGTACTTTTCTCTCCGCTTTCCAACGAACAAATAATTCGCAAACCAATTTCACCACAAACATGTCTAGATTCACCAAGAGCCCCTGCTTCTCCAACAGAGGAATGAACTGTGCAGGACTCAGTAATCCTTTGGTCGGGTGTCGCCACCTGACCAAAGCTTCTGCACCAAGCAGGCGATGACCCGACAAGGAGTATTTGGGCTGCAGCATGATGAAGAACTGTTCTTCATGCAAGGCTGTGAAGAATACCTTATCAAGTTCACTTTCCTCCAGTAACTGATCCCTTTGCGCATTTTCATAAAAATAATAGCCTGTGTTTTGTTTACCTTTCTGAGCGGAAAGCGCAAAAAGTGCACGATCGATTGCCGTACTGATACTCGATTCAGAATTTTCCAAAAGAGCAACACCGATGAGGATATCCAATTGAAACTGTGATGCCTTGGGAAATGAAAAACGTTGAAGTTCTTCCAAGATGATATCGATTCTACGCTGCAATGCAGAAATTTCACGATAGCTTACCAACATGACAAACTTATCACCGGTAAGTCTGGCACAAAGACCATCCTGAGGTACATAACGCGGAAGTATTTTTGCGCAATGCAACAACAAGGAATCACCAAGGGCATACCCAAAATGGTCGTTTATCAATTTAAATTTCCCGATGTCCATGACCAATACTGCATAGTTGTTTCTTTGATGCGATACTTTGCTCGTAGCTTCTTTTATGAACAGATTTTTGTTCGGCAACTTGGTCAATTCATCGATATATGCCAGATGCCAGAGATTTGTAGCATACCAGTGATCTTTATAAAGAAGGTAACACAAAAACAGTAGGAAAATAACAATGACAAACACTGCCATTGAAGTTGAAGAGCGCAGAATCATCATCGTTGTCGTATCGCTCAACGATGATGAGGCAACCAACATGAAATATCCTACATTATGAATGTGCTCAGAAGAGAACTTCAAAGTACTTCCCTTGGTATCAGATTCTGTGGGAAGCGTACTGATTTTTTGGTCAGTCTGGTACAGTACCGTACCGTCTTCACTCACCCAGTAGCCAGTTGCTGTCGTAGCACTATATAAAGAAAAGAGAAGTTCATGATAACTCTGGATCGGAACTTGATAAGAAATGGACAAACGACTTCCATCGCTGAGTTCTATATTTTTGTTATACCGTAGGGTATTTCCGTTTCTCTGGACTGGGGTGTCTATTTCTCCTTCACTCCATCCAAAACCATCGGAAAATAGTACGTTTACAGCATCTTCTTTGGAAAGAGAGCTTATCGAATTTGCCATATCCTCAAGGATTTGCTGATCGGCTTTGCTTTTTTGTGCAATCAAAATAGCACTCTGATCAGTGAGACCTTGTAATTGCTGCTGGGTTTCCATGAGCAGGGTTTGTTCTAACTTGTAGGTAAAATGCCGAAAAAACAAGGCGAGAAGAATCGTCAAAACCAAACTAAGCAAGAAAACACGTAAAACAACTCGACCTGACCTTCCAGTATCTTGTGTTCCTCTTAAACCTTTTCCCGGGTTTTGCATATCTCTCCTTAAAGTTATCGGTTTAAGTATAGCCGAAAGGAGAAAGGAATCAAGCAACTATGGACAAGTCAGGTCGATATTTGAACCGAATTACCTATCAATCCTTATTCACTGAGTGCAGTCTTCACCTCGCTGAACTCCATGCCTTTGGCTTCAGCAATACTTTTAAGCGTCTGACTCTGGTCAGTGATCGGGCCTAAAATAGCTTCTATTGCTTCAAGACTCACCCCGCCATCCAACGCTTCTTTTACCGTAGTCTTTCCAGTAAGACTCACAAGAGAGGTACTGGGCTCAGTAACTGCTACAGTTGGAGCTGCGGCTGGTTCCAATCCTTCGACCTTGATAGCTTGTTCTTTCACCAAGGCAAATCTTGGATCACTGGATTTTCCCGCCTTTTCCAACACCGTAATCGCAGTATCAGGTAATCGAGTTCCCTCTTCAGGCTCATACGGGATACCAGTGTAGATTGAAACGAACAATCTGACAGAGTCGGTACCTATCTCAGTATCTGCAGGAAGTACTTCACCCCAGATCTCCTCTAAAGTGCTTACTCTTTCACCTGTATTTGCCAGTCCGAACGCTTGCACCACATCACTAGCAGGAATAGAGAATGCACTCGCTATATCAAGGGATGTGTAACTACCACGAATATCACCGGGGTCAGGCATTCCTGCAAACTCACCTTCCTTTACAAGAACCGGTGTTTTAGAGCTAGATGTTTGCCAGAACCCTAAGATCATGGACAATATAATGCCACCGATAAAGACAGAAAGCGTAATAATGGCGATTTTCTTTACAGCCAAACTTTTCTTCTTCGGGGAAATCTTTGCAACAACGGTATCAGCAACAGGACAAGCTGCTTCACTGGTACACTTCATACAAGAAATACACTGTGCTGATTTGACTACTTCCGTCGCTTCTACTTCAATATTCATAGGACAAGCATTAGTACACTTGGAACAGGAGATACAAGTAGATGCGACTCTTCTGATTTTAAAGATTCTGAACTTGTTGAAAATGCCAAGCAGTGCTCCATATGGACAAGCGTACTTACAGAACGGACGTTCTATGAACAAGGAAAGTACGATGATTATACCTAAGATAACCAATCCGATAATGGAAACTTCTTCCCGCCAAAACGAGAACAGTGCATAGTAAGGATCATACGTCTGGAATATCAAGGATGCAGAAAGAGCAGTCATCACCACGACCCATACCAGTACAACATAACGGAGGTAACGGGCAATTTTATCAACCTTTTTAGGAACGAATCTATTGAATCTCTTTTTGAAAATCTTCTTCCCGATACGACCCAGCCATTCCTGGAACGTTCCAAAAGGACAAATCCAACCGCAAAGCACCGGACCGAAGAGAACGGTAACAGCAACGCCAAGGCCGGCAAGCACCACTGCAGATTCATGAATCTTCTTGATCAAGGTGCCTTCGGTTATGAGGTTCCACAAGGTTACCACTCCGCCAAAGGGACAAATTGCATGGAGAGAAGCACTTTCAATGGGAAATGGTAAGTTCCAACCGCTCTCCACTGCAGTACTGACTAAAGCAACTAATACAACCCAAACAAAAAATACCGTCTGAATGATAGTTCTCAACAACTGTGATTTTGTCTTTATAGATTTCATTCCCGTTCTCCTCTTATGTATTGACAGCAGTATTGAATTCATTTGTGTGCATTATGTGTGCTCTGACTTCACTTTTGGTAAAACCATGCTACACTCGTATAAAGAACTTTAAATTGGAAACAGTATATATCCATTTTCTCAGGGGCTGGTGAGATATTTTGCTCTTTGTAAAACACATATCTGATATTGATAGAGAATCGTTGGAGCTTCTCTTGTGAACATACTTCGCAGTTTTAGGTTACGAAAGGGGGAACATACTATCGAAACGCTTACACGGAGGACCAAACTAGGCTTTGGGATCGGAGACCTAGGTGGCAATTTATTCTTTACGATCATGGGTTTTTATCTTCTTTTTTATTTCACCGATATCATCCACCTCTCACCTGCCCTGGCAGGAACAGCACTGATGATCGGTAAAATTTGGGATGCAGTTACGGATCCTATTACGGGTTATGTATCAGATCATACGCATACCCGTTTAGGACGCAGAAGACCCTATATGATTGTAGGTTCAATCATTTCATTTATTTGTATGGCCCTGATATTCACCCCTGTCCAACTCTCAAGTCAAACAAAATTATTCGTATACGTTACGTTCGTCTATTGCCTTCTTAACACTGCCTATACGCTGGTGAATATCCCCTACGCTGCCTTGCTGCCAGAATTGACAGAAAACTATCACGAACGAACCATTCTGACAGGATATAGAATGGGATTTGCAGTAATAGGAACGTTCGTGGGCGCAGCATTGGTAATGCCTTTGGTTCAAACCTTTGGCGGCATTCCCAGAGGGTGGTCCATGATGGGCCTGTTCATGGGAGCTGTCATGTTTTTCTCCACGATGGCAACGGTTTTGGCAATCAGAGAACCTGATCATACCAAAGCTGAACCTTCAGAAGGTTTTCTCTCAACCTTCTGGGAAGTACTGAAAGATAAGATATTTCTGTCTGCTTTATTGCCTTGGGCATTTTTCATCACCGGAACCTCTATGGTACAGGGCTCACTTCTCTATTATTTTACCTACATCTATGGCAATGCAGGTTTGTTCCAACTAGCCTTGGTTGCACTGTTGTCCTTCAGTCTCATCTGCATCCCGATTTGGGTGAAGATTGCCCATAAAATCGGGAAAAGGAAATGCTACATGATTGGAATGGGAATCATGAGCGTCGGTGTATTGCTTTTCAGTTTGTTGGGAAGATATTTGGGTCCCATTTTTGGAGTGGTCATTATGGGATTGGCCGGTATCGGGCTATCCACGCATTACGTCATGCCCCACGCCATACTTCCTGATATTGTTGAATATGATGCCATCGAGCACAACAAAGGGAGAAGAGAAGGAGTATTTTCCAGTCTCTGGACATTTTCAAGTAAGATAGGACAAGCCTTTGCATTAGCGCTGAATGGTTGGGTGTTGGCGTTGTTTGGGTATCACAGCGATCGGATTACACAATCTGCAACCAATGGAATTGTACTGCTTTGTGGTCCGTTCCCACTAATTTGGTATATAGCTGGAATTCTGATCCTAAGATTCTATCCTATCGATCAAGCATATTATGAAGCTTTGCTGGCAAAGCGGGGACAACGGTGAACAAGAGCCCCTTCCCGAAACCACGGTTCAATCGTGGTGTCTATATTTTCAGTAGGTTGGTTGCACTTCCCTATCTACATCTGGCTTTGGGAATTAAAAAAGTCCACATCCAAAATGAGAGTATTCTTAACGATGCGTTGACTGAAAGCAAAAAGCAGGGACATACACTGCTCCTCGCTTTTCGGCATACAGCAAAGGAAGATGCACCCTTACTTTACAGCACCGTCAGGAAAGCACATGTCCGGTTTCTCTATGGTAGGGATGTATTGTACTGGGCAGGGAAGATTACACAGTTTATCTTTCCAAGATTAGGATTCATTGCTGTACAGAACAGAGGAACTAATAAAGAAGGAATGCATTTCTTACGGAAAGAGGCACAAACAGCTAGGTTCCCATTGGCTTTAGCCCCTGAGGGGCAAGTCACGTATCACTCTTATCATTGCTTTCCCCTGCAAGTCGGAGTCGGTACCATAACCACTTGGGCTTTGGAAAACCAGCAGAAGGTTACGATAATCCCCATTGGTATTGGGTATAGATATCCAAAGGCGGATGACAAGTGGGTCGATTCTCTCATTGATCAATGGGGACAGAAAGTAGAAAGGCAAGCTAAAGGAACTACACTGCAAGAGAAACTAAGATCTGCCTTGGAGCAAACCCTTGAGATAATAGCTTCAATTTGGAATGTAACACTTGTTGATACTCCTTATTTCCCAGACAAGCGTGACGAGCTCTGTGAGAAGCTTCTGGATATCGGTGAAATAGAAGCTGGCTTGGACAAGGGAAAGGGAACAATATTAGACAGGCTGTATCGCCTTCGCTTTGCCGGAAATGACATTCTCTATGTATTGAAGAAAACAGATTTTTCATCTGAGATTCAGAAAAATATTTATGAATACAAGAGAGAGAAAGCGAAAAACTATCTACGAATCAGCCAGGTCGTTGATATCTTGCAATATCTTGATCCATCGTATCTTCAAGGAAGGGATGTACTGGGAAGGTCCTACGAAACAGTCTTGAATCTGCTGGATCTTATGAACCGAATTGAAGGAGGGAACATTGATTCACGGCATAGTCCCTCACACAAGCACGCCTATTTGCAGATAGGAACTGCACTTTCCTATACAGAAAGTACGTTCGACGGGGTGGGAAGAAAAAGTAAACAACATAAAATCAGAGAGGATGTCCAGCAGGCCCTTACCCAGTGCGGGCAGGACCTGGAAGACTACTTAGTCGATTGACTTAGTGAGACTGAATTCAATTGGGTGACCTTGGTAATATCCACGCTTCTCCTCTGGCATCATCATTGCTAGGCGAAGCATAATCTCATCAGCTAAGCTTTGACGTGTATCGGCATCGATACGACCACCCTTCTGAATGATTTCAAAACAAGGTCCCACCTTGATGACAATCTTTCTGCGTCGGAGAAATTTCTTGTTTGATTTTTCGAATCCCATGACCGCAACAGGAACCATCGGAGCATCTTTCTTATGGGCAATAAATGCAATGCCGCCCTTTCCTTGCTGAAGCTTTCCGTCTTTGCTTCTTGTTCCTTCCGGGGCAATTGCCAAAATATCCTTTTGATCAAGTACCTTAAAACAGGCATCCATGGTAGCTCGTCCCATGTTGTCACGATCAACAGGAATACTTTTCCAAGTTTCCATGAGATAGGCCATGAATTTGCTATTCCACAATTCTTGTTTGGCTATAGCGTGGAGTCTACGGGGCTGTAGGAACGCATACAACATAGGACCTTCAAGGTTCGAGGTATGATTGACCATCATCAACAGAGGTCCATCCATAGGAACTCTATTCAACTCACTTCTATCAACTCGGAAAAACAACCGAAAGTATGTCCGTAGACAACTGTTAATTATGCGTTCACTGAATTTCATGAGTTCATAGTAACAGAGAGGGCCATCCCTGCCAAGATTAAATACGCTTGAGAAGTATCCTAATATAGGCGATTACCAAAAGAGAAGAAACAATTGCCATGAGGGTGAAAGATCGCTTGAGCGAAAACTGCTGCCCTATCCAACCAATTAAGGGAAAAATCATAATCATGAACATACTGTAAGCCATACTCTGGAAGCTGAGGATGGTTGCGCGTACTTTCGAGGGGATGAGTTTGTTCAAGTATGTACTGATGATTGGAGCAAGTAATCCTTCAACGCACCCAAGTGCTATATAAAACGCTCTTGAATACGGAGTCAGGGCAATGCCCCAAAGGCAGCAAGCAATTAAAAGCGGACAGACGATAAGCAATCCCTTTTCATTCAGCCTCCTCTCTAGTGCTTGGGCATTCAAAGAAAAAACTGCAGCTACAATGGCATGGGCTGCATAGACCATCCCAATTTCCGAGGGTAAAAGATGTTGGTCAGCCCAAAATGTTTGAAGATAGAAAAACAAGCTGATCATGATGGCAAACAGAGATTCACTGAAGATAATCAAGAATCCAATCCGTGATTTCTCTTTGAATACCTTCATGCTGTTGACCACCTGATCTCTCAATGAACCGAAAATCTGTTGGATGAGGTTCGCTTCAGTGGTCTTTCCATCCCGTTCTATCTTGGGTTCTGTAAAAAAGAGGGCTACCACAAAAGCAAAGACATTCGAAATAAGAGTCAGGGAGAATGCATACAGGTATGCAACATTAGCTAGATATCCTCCAGCTAAGAAAGAAATGACCGAACAGACTTGGTATAAAAGCTCATCCCGTCCCTTGATTTTCAGATAACTGCCTTCACTCTTATCAAGCAACAAAGAGTCATAAAGCAAAGCTTCCCCTGCACCTGATTCCAAGTTATAGCCAAGAGCACTGCAAATAAAACCAAATACCAACATTCCGAAGGAGGAAGCTAGAAATATAAACACAAGGCTTAGGGCAAAGAACAGTCTTCCGGCAAGCCTACTGGTTTTTCTTCCCCAGATATCTGCAACAGATCCGGTGGGGACCTCCATAATAAAACTCGTGACATGAAAAATGGATTCCAGCAGTCCCAACTGTACCAACGAATATCCGAGGCTTGCGAGATACATCATCCAAAGCCCATGGGTAAACGATAGATTCATAAAGATAGTGAATCCATAACTGAGAAATATATTTTTCTTATACAGGCTTTTTTGCATGTTCTCCCCTAAACCGTAGCAATTTTAAACGGGGAAGTGCCTGAAAACAAGGATGAATTAAGAAATTATTCTACGAAAACACACAGAAAAGTGATTTTATGATACGCTTGTTTCCAAGGAGCATGTAAATGGAAACACGGTATTTTGAAAACCTTGGGGTTCATACTTCTTTGCTTGGCTTTGGAGCAATGCGCTTTCCGGTAGCCAACGATGGAAAAATAGATAGGAAACGATCTGTAGCTATGCTTAATGAAGCATATGAAGCTGGCGTGAATTACTTTGATACCGCCTATTCCTATCATAATGGGGAAAGTGAACCCTTTCTTGGGGAATATCTTTCCACTCTTGAGAGAAGCACCTATTACCTGGCGACGAAGCTACCACAGTGGCTCATCAATTCCCTAGATGATGCCAAGCGCATTTTCCAGGAGCAACTGGATCGTTTGCAAAAAACATATTTTGATTTTTACCTCATCCATGCCATAGACAAGAAAGCGTTTGATAAGATGGTTAACCTTGGCGTTGTCTCCTACCTTGAAGAAGAACAAAAAAAAGGGAGAATCAAATTTCTTGGTTTTTCATTCCATTCCATTTATGAGGATTTTGAATATATTACAAAATTCAGAAAATGGGACTTCCTCCAAATTCAATACAATTATCTTGATACTGAAGAGCAAGCCGGGGACAAGGGATATGAACTCTGTGAGAAACTTGGGATTCCCATGATTATCATGGAACCGATCAAAGGCGGATCCTTGGCTAACCTCTCACCCGATATGCAGCTACAAATTGACAATCTTGAAAGCAAAGGCAGCGCAGCATCCTATGCGCTCCGCTGGGTAGCGGATCACCAAAACGTGAAGGTTATCCTCAGTGGAATGTCTACGGAAGAGCAAGTAGCTGAAAATCTGAAGACATTTGCAGCGTACAAACCACTCTCAGCAAAAGAGAATGAAACACTGGCTCAGATTGCTGACACTATGCACAAGCGCATTGGCAATGAATGCACGGGTTGTAAATATTGCATGCCTTGTCCATTTGGGGTTGATATTCCAGGAAACTTCTCCTTATGGAATAAAATGCGCATGTTCCAGAACTACGATGTAGTCAAGAAAATGTGGGAAATGGAAAGTCAACAACCGGCACGTCCCTCGTCGTGCACAGAATGCGGGGCTTGTATGGTTCACTGTCCACAACATATCGAAATTCCAATGGACCTCAAGCGGGTACAATCGGAATTCGATGCAGCAAGGAAATAAATTCCTGATTCAACGAGGCCTTCGGGCCTCGTCTTTTTCATATCCTTCGGCTATTCTACAAACATCTATGAATACAATACAAAGAGCCTATGGGGCATTGCTAGGTTGGTTTGTCGGCGACGGATTCGGTAGCCAGACACAAGGATTGGACAGAGAAAGTATCCTCGCTGAGATTGAGGGTCCTATTACTGAAGTTTATACAATGGAACATCTCAATGATACGTGCGGTTTTTCATCCGAAGTAAGTGATGCTGCTGTATTAATGGCAATGAGCATGATTTCAACGGAAAGCCTTGACCTCGACCATGTTCGTTCTTCATTAAAGCGATATGCAGAGGAGAGCGGCAACGAAGAAATCGAAGATGCTCTAGATAAAGCAAATATAGCACCTATCCTTTATCCACTCTGTTTTGCCCCTATTCTTGCAATTGCGGGGGTTGAACTGAAACAAAAGCAATTGAAGGATAGCGTTACCAAAGCAACCTCTTTGTTTTTTAGTGATGATTCTGCCATCGACAGTACCTATCTTGTCACCTATGCGCTTCATCAGATACTGAATGAACAAGTCCTGGACATAAGGAAATTGCTTCATGTTTTGAGTATCGGGAAAGCAGGGTTCACGAATGAAGAACCTATCCAGAAAATTCTGAAACAAGCTACTGCCAAAAAAGTCCAACCAATGAATACGACAACCGAACAAACGTTGGTGCACGTATTTCATACCTTGTTAGCCGATGACACACTTGAGGATAGTATGAGCACCTTGGCAAAACTGGGAGGGAATTCCCGACTTGCCTGTGCAATATTCGGTTCTTTGTATGGAGCTTTGAACGGACCTGACAGCTTTCCCGATAGTTGGATAGACGAAATTGAACCATCGGATGCGTTGGAAACGATGATTAAGCGCCAGACGTTGTTCAAACGCGAGACAATTAAAATGGAGAAGTTGTCTGTCTCTCTTACAGATAAACTCATCGACTCAGATTTCCTCAGGAGGTAGATATGTTGTACAAATCGCTAGGGGCTACTGGTATCAAAGTCTCCCAAGTTTGCTTTGGAACTATGTCCTTCGGTTCCCGTGCAGACAAGCAAGAATCACAGAAGATGTACGAGTTATGCCGAGAACATGGGGTTAACTTTTTCGATTGTGCCAATGTCTATCAGAAGGGAGTCGCTGAAACATATCTTGGCTCCTTCATTGCCAAAGAACGGGAAAAAGTCGTGGTTACCACCAAAGTGTATGGAGCTATGTCAGACGATGTAAATGCAAAAGGCAGTAATGCTAAAAATATCCGACATGCAGTTCATGATAGTCTGAAACGGCTGGATACGGATTATGTGGATGTACTGTTTCTTCATAGATATGACCCAACTGTTGCCGAAGAAGATATATTGAGGTCCCTTGAGCGGCTGGTACAGGAAGGCAAAGTCTTGAGCATCGGGGTGAGCAATTATGCAGCATACCAAGTGGAAAGACTTCTCTGGACAAGCAAACTAAAGAACCTTGTTCCAGTATCGGTCATTCAACCTATGTACAATATTGCCAAGCGTATGGCTGAGGTTGAATTGTTGCCGATGGCTGAAAAGGAAAACCTGGGTGTCATTACGTACAGTCCTCTTGGAGGTGGCCTCCTCACAGGACGTTACAAGGATGGTATAGACCATGGTAGTGGACGCCTTGTAGAAAACAAGGACTACAGGAAGCGCTACGGCGGAGAATTCTTTGATGTATTGGCACACCAGTACAGTGAACTGTGCCAACAATACAATTTAAATGAAGCACAACTTGCATTGGCATGGGTCATGCACAATAAGGCGGTAACTGCTCCCATCATTGGAGCGGCCAATGCTTCCCATCTCCAGCAAACCCTGAATGCAATTGAGCTCAAACTCTCTGATGATATCCTTGCCCAAATAGATGCAATAAGTCCCCCACTTCCTCCTGCAACCGATAGAAGTGAGGAAAGATAACATCTTATTCAATAAAAATCGCTTGGATAAAAATCGATAAATTTTGATTGACAACTACTTAGAGTCGTGTGAATATGAATAAGCAAACGTTTGCATATCATTTTACCATCTTAGGCAAACGTTTGCTTAGATAAGGAGAAAACATTGAAGCAGTATACAACATTGAAGGATGTAGCAAAACTTGCCGGCACTACTGCTGCAACAGTCTCATATGTTTTAAACGATAAACAAGACCGATATATTAGCGAAGAAACAAGACGGAAAGTACTAGAGGCTGCTGAAAAACTTGAGTATGTAAAGAGCATTGGAGCATCTTCTCTTAAAGGGAAAAGTAGAAAACTTATAGGTATTCTTGTCCCTCAGTTTGAAAACCAGTTCTTTACTAGAATCGTAGTAGCCAGTGAAGAGGTTTTTGTAAAGCATGGTTACGACCTGATTATCTGTAACACTTGGGATAATCCCGAACGAGAGAAGGCAATTCTTAATAGATTAATTCAACAGCGTGTTGATGGGATCATACTTACTCCAACCCGTAACGGTACAGAAAATACCAAACTTTTAAGAAAAGTCGGAATGAACATGGTCGTAGTAGACCGCCCACTTCCTGGAGTAAAAGACTATTTTTGGGTCGCAACTAACAATTATGGTTGTGGATATATTGGTACTCAATATCTCATTTCCAAAGGGCATACACATATTGGATATATAGGATGGAATAGTGATATCCAGGATTTACAAGCTAGAAGAAGAGCTGTTATGGAAGCTGTTGATTCGAACTCAATACCCATCGAAAATCTTCACATAGTTGAAGGTGGTTTTTCAGCAGATGAAGGATACCGTCTTACTCAGAAATTATTGACGGAACATCCGGATATATCAGTAATTTTCTATGGTTTCAATGTGCAAGCATTGGGAGGCGTTAAATATCTCCACGACCAAAACATTCAAATTCCAAAGGACTTGTCAGTTCTAATCATAGGTAGCCCAGAATGGATAATGGCAGGAAATAATTGTTTTACACATCTAGATATGAATGATCTCGAACTTGGTAAAAAAGCGGCTAACCTACTTTTAGACCAAATTCAAAAAGGAGAAGAGATCCCATTTCAGCACATCATACAAGATTGTTCTTTAGTTGAAGGAACATCTGTACGAGATAATTTTTAGGAGGATTAGAAAGATGAAGAAAACACTAGCAATTTTTGTGGTGCTTTTACTCGCCCTTGGCTTCTGTTTTGCACAAGGTGCAACAGAAGACACGTACCCAAACAAGACTATCAACTTGACTGTTCCTTATGGAGCCGGGGGTACAACGGACTTAACAGCCAGAGCATTGGCAAATGCAATGGGTGAAAAATTGGGAACTACTATCAACGTAGTAAATACCCCTGGTGCTGGAGGTAGCGCCGGGTCATTGAATGTACAGAATGCAAAAGTAGATGGTTATACCATGCTAGCAAATGGCATGCTTGCATTTACTACGATGCCTATCAATGGCTATACTGATAAAACCTATCGGGATTGGGATATTTGGATTGCAACTTTTGCTCCTAATGCTATTATTGTTCCAAAAAATTCTCCGTATAACACAATTGAAGATTTAATTCATGCAATTCAACAAAATCCTGGGAAAATTACAGCTGGTACTGCAGGAATCGGTTCTGGAGGTCATTTTGGAGCTGAAGTCATGAAGGCAATTGCAGGAGCTCCATATAAACACATCACATATGCCGGTGGAGCACCAGCTCTCACTGCAACACTTGCGGGAGAAGTAGATTTCTGCCCACAGTTACTAGCTGAGTATAAAGACTTGATTATCAGTGGCGATGTAAAGTGCCTTGCAACACTTTCAGACACAGATATTGAACTGGCACCCGGAGTAGTAGTGAAATCAATTCTTCATTCATACCCCGAAGCTAAAAAATTTGTACCAATGGGTGAAGTTACAGGTATTCTTATTCCCAAAGGGATGAGTGAAGCAAATCTTGAAAAGATAGATGCAGCATTTAACTATGCAGTAAAAGATCAGGCATTCCTTGATTTTGCAGCACTCAAGAGTTTCTCTGTTATTCCAAAAGACAGAGCAGAATCTCAAAAATTCCTTGATTCATTTGCTAGTAAAGCATGTTACCTCATGTATGATGCTGGTGCAGTTACCATCGATCCTGCAAAATTCGGTATCACTCGCTAATGTATGTATCATGTACCAAGGACAATTCCTTGGTACATGATAACAATTACAAATTTTAGGATTTTTTTTCATGGACAGCAAACAGAAAGATTTTACAATCTCACTCGTTTTGGTAGCTTTAGGTATATATACCACAATCGAAGGTATCAGGATTTATATCAAAGCTTCGAAAGCTCCCTATAATATCGATAGTTTTGCAATATCACCGGGATTGCTACCAACTATTCTAGGAGCACTATTACTAATTCTTAGTCTCGTACTTATGACTAAGAGCCTTAAGAATGGAAATTTTTTAATTCGTATAAAACAACTCCTTACTTGGGCTCGTGAAGCTGTTTTTGATTCCGATATCCGGATGATGGTAGGGGGAATGGTAATCATGGGAATCTACGCCTTCTTACTCATCGGCTTGATCCCCTATTACCTCTCCTCAGCAGTATATTTAGCATCGTTGATGCTTTTTCTTAGAGCATCATCTTTTCTAAAAACAATTCTGGTAGCGATTATAACTATTGCATTGGTCATATTACTGTTCCAAACCGGTTTTAACGTTTCCCTTCCTTAATGGAGATTTATATGGTTTTACAATATTTAACAGAAGCTGTTTTCACTGTGCTCTCCCCATTAAACCTCCTAGTCCTCACGCTTGCAGTAGGATCTGGTTTGATAATGGGAATGTTACCTGGACTGAGCGCTACTATGGCTATTGCATTACTTACAGGGTTGACATACAACTTCCCAACGCAAACTGCACTTATTTCCTTATTAGGTGTTTATGTAGGATCTATTTCCGGGGGGTGCCAATCTGCAATACTACTTAATATCCCAGGGACACCAGCCTCGGCAGCAACAGCTATGGACGGATTTCCTATGGCTAAAAAAGGTGATGGTGGTCATGCAATTTTTATTGCGACCACAGCAAGTATGCTCGGAACTTTACTTAGTGTCATATTTGTGCTCACTTTAACGCCATTCCTCACGAGCATGGCTTTAAAATTTGCAAGTTGGGAATTTTTCCTGCTTTCTATCTTCGGTATTATGATTTGCGGAGCCCTTACTTCAGCCGGAAATGCGCTCAAAGGATGGATCAGTGGGATTCTTGGATTATTGGTAGCTATGATTGGATTAGATACTGTTGATACTTTTGCCCGGTTCAGTTTTGGGAATGTCAATTTGATGTCAAATATTCAACTTATTCCTGTGATGATAGGCCTTTTTGGATTCCCCGAAATCGTAAGAGCTTTCAAAAAAGAAAATGAAGGATCACCAATTAAAGTCTCCAAATTCCAACCAAAACGAGGATTCAGATCAGTTTTTCATAATTGGCTAGCTATAATACGTTCGAGTTTGATTGGCGTTATGGTCGGAATCATTCCTGGAGTTGGAGAAGACACTGGAGGATGGCTTTCCTACTGGGCAAGTAAAAGCCAAAGCAAAAATCCCGAAAGCTTTGGAGAAGGTAATGAACTTGGAGTTATTTCTGCGGAAGCTGGCAATAATGCTTGTATAGGGGGAGCCCTCATCCCTGTTTTAAGTTTAGCGGTCCCAGGGTCAGCACCAGCTGCCGTATTACTAGCTGCATTTTTAATGCATGGGTACCGTCCGGGTCCACTTTTAATGACAGAGTCTCCTTCTTTTATTTATAGTGTAAGTATATATATCATTGCTGCCTCGTTAGCTATGTGGTTGCTTGCTATGATTATTGCCCGTGGCACAGTTCGGATCTTAGGCATCAAGAAGAAACTGCTTATGCCGATAATCTTTTTACTTTGCGTAATCGGATCGTATTTAATCAACTATAATCGTTTCGATGTAAAAGTCATGTTTGTATTTGGGTTAATCGGATTAGCTCTTTCATCTGCAGATTTTCCTGCGGCACCTTTTCTATTAGGAGTTATCCTTGGACCAATGGCTGATTCGAATCTACGTAGAGGATTAAGATTATCTGATGGATCATTTTTACCAATGTTCCAACGCCCAATTTGTATTTTTTTCCTTATCATAATTATTGGCATGATATTTACTCAATTAGGAGTTTTCTCCAAGTTAAAGAAGGCACGTTCATGAAAAAATTCAATATAGGATTCATAGGTTGCGGATTTGCTGCACATCTTCACGCTCAGGCTTATTCACGCGTTCCTGGGTACCATGCGAATCTCTACGCTGCATGTTCAGATGATGAAGAACAAACTAAAACTTTTGTAGAGAAATTTGGTTTCGAAAAAGCATATGGCTCAGTAGAACAGATGCTCTCCGACTCCAATGTTGACATCATTGACATTATTGTTCCTCCAATAGCGCATTTAGGTTTAATTAAACAGGCTATGGATAATGGTAAACATGTTATTTGTGAAAAACCGCTTAATGGATATTTTGGCAATGGAAATGATGACAAAGTCATAATGTATAAACAAGTTTGTGAAGAGCTTGATGATCTCAAACAATTTCTCATAGGTCGAAAAGAACAGCTTTTTTATGCAGAAAACTATATCTATGCTCCATCTGTAATTAAAATTAAAGAAATCATTGAAACTACAGGTGAAAAATTCCTATTATTGAAAGGTGAAGAAGCTCATAGTGGAAGCCATGCTCCCCATGCTGCATTATGGTCAATGAATGGAGGCGGATGCCTAATTCGTCAAGGTTGTCATCCTTTAAGTGCCCTGCTCTATCTCAAACAAGCAGAAGCTAAACGGAGAAAAGAAGATATATCTGTTACGTCTGTCCTCTGTGATGCTTCACAAGTTACGCTAAGGCTTCCCTCCGATGAACGAGGTTCAATACTCTCCAACCCTGTGGATGTTGAAGACTGGTCAGAGACAATTGTTACTTTCTCTGATGGGACGAAGGCTGTTATTTCTAGTGGCGACATGATTGTGGGAGGAGTCCGAAATTCGATAGAAGCTTATACTTCTAATGGTTGTTATGAAGGCAAAATTGCCCCAAATGATGCCTTTATGTGTTA
Organism: Spirochaetales bacterium; assembly: GCA_003247345.1. Lineage (GTDB taxonomy): Bacteria > Spirochaetota > Spirochaetia > Sphaerochaetales > Sphaerochaetaceae > Sphaerochaeta. Next base: position 6,009 of record QJZS01000004.1, on the reverse strand, counting down.
TCATACCGATGCGTCTAAGCTTTCAAATGTGTATATGACAGAAAAAGTTGAAACGAAAGCCGGCTGGCAATATGTCTTCCTTCGTGAAGAAGAAATGCGTGGGTACGTTGGAGAATTGGAAAATTTCCTTCATTGTGTTGATACTGGGGAGAAACCCGAATCAGGTTTTGAAATTGCATCTGAGACAATGAAAGTTCTTTATGCCTCATATGCATCAGCTGCCACAAATCAAAGATTCTCATTGGAGTAATTACTGTGCAGAAAATGGATGGAATGACATACGCGCCTATCTCGTTAAAAAACAGGGACAAAGTCGTTAAAGAAAATGATTTTAGGTTTTCTGTAATCGGTTTAGACCATGGCCATATTTTTGCAATGACCAACGGACTGTTGGAAGCGGGGGCTACAATAGTTGCAGTATATGATGAGGATAAAAGAAAGCTTGATGAATTCCTCCAACGTTATCCTCAAGCAGGTATTGCCTCGTCAATCGAATCCATCCTTGATGATCCTTCCATCCAATTAATTGCGTCAGCAATCATACCATCCAAACGGAGCATTTTAGGCATAAAAGCCCTTAAAAGCGGTAAACACTTTTTTTCCGATAAGCCAGGTATGCTTACTTTAGAAGAAGTCTCACAGGTAGAAATGGTCTGTAAGTCTACTCATAAAAGATATTTTATTTATTTTGGAGAAAGGATTCATGTGGAAGGAGCGTTATATACACAACAATTAATAGAACAAGGGAAATTAGGTCGTATCCTTTCTGTGACTATTCTTGCTCCCCACCGGTTAAATAAAGCATCCCGACCTAATTGGTTTTTCAATCCAAAAGAAAATGGTGGAATACTAATAGACATCGGAAGTCATCAATTAGAACAATTCTTAACATACACAGGCGCTGAAGAGGTAGAAATACTACACAGTAGCGTAGCTAATTATAATAATCCTGAACATCCGGAATTCTTTGATTTTGGGCATTGTACTCTTCTAGCCGATAATGGAGCAGTATGTTATTTTCGCGTAGATTGGTTTACCCCCGATGGCCTAGGTGCTTGGGGAGATGGTCGGGTTTTTGTAGTAGGCACAAAAGGTACAATTGAAATCCGTAAATATCTTGATATTGCTCAATCAGAAACGGGAGATCAAGTATATTTCGTTGATGGCATTGGAGAGCACCATATTGAAACACAAGGTATTATAGGATATCCATTTTTCGGAGACCTCATTCTAGATTGTTTACACAATACAGAAAAAGCAATCACTCAAGCTCATACTCTTCAAGTAATGCGATTAGCAATTAAAGCCCAAAACAAAGCATTAATAATATATCCAACGAAATAGTTAAATCTGTTACATTAATATTACAGAACAACTTTTGAAGCAAATACATCTACTGAGCACCTTCCTCCTGTATGGAACAAGCATCCACAGAAAAAAGAATTACTCAGATACTTCAGCAACGATTTCACATTGACTCACTCTATCCGTTTCAGCGGTTGGTAATTCAACGAATAATCGAGGAAGATACAGAAGATAGGGATCATATATCCACACTGGTAATTCTGCCTACAGGGGGAGGCAAAAGCCTCTGTTTCATGCTTCCTTCCCTCTTGGTAGAGGGAATTACTGTGTTGGTTTACCCATTGCTTTCCTTGATGAATGACCAAGTCCGGCGGCTAGAGGAAGCTGGAATCGGGTATGTATGCATACAAGGCGGCCAAAAAGAACGACACAGAAGACAACTCATCAACAAACTATATTCAAAAGAAGCAAGAGTACTGGTGACCAATGCTGAGTGTCTTCGCTTGCACTCTGTATTATCAGGACTTTCTAGACTGACTATCAGCCTATTGGTACTGGATGAAGCACATACGATTGTGAGTTGGGGAGAAGGTTTTCGCCCTGCCCTGGCAGATATCGGAACTATCTTAGCGCATTTGCCGATCAGACACATTCTCTGTTTCACAGCTACAGCAGATCAGCATGTTCTTTCAGGCCTTAATCGTCTTATTTTCCATGGAACCCCTGATCAAACCATTCATGCCAAGAGTGACCGACCCAATATCTCTTATCATGTAATCCGCACACTCAGCAAATCCCACAGCATCGCCAATATAGTAAACAATAAACACATGCTTCCGGCTCTGGTTTTCTGCAAAACTCGCAAGGAATCAGAAAACCAAGCACGCCAACTTTGTTTCAATTGTCCTAACATACCGGTACGGTACTATCATGCAGGCTTGGGAAAGCAGGAACGAAAATATCTAGAGCAGTGGTTTACCGCTACTGAACATGCAGTGATGTTTGCAACAAAAGCGTTCGGAATGGGTATAGACATAAAGTCAATCAGAAGCGTAATTCATTATTCCTTAAGTGAGGATGTGCTCTCCTTTATTCAAGAAAGCGGTCGCGCTGGTCGCGACGGAAAACCTGCACAATCGCTGGTGTTACTCGATGGAAATGAAAGCCCTTCCTTATTGCTTTCCATCTTTCAATCACAGACTAAATGTTTTCGCTGTTCTTTACTCCAAGCTATGCAGGAGGAATTGGAATTCTGTAATGGGTGTGATATCTGTGATCAAACCTTACAAATGCAAAGAGAGGCCGAGCAAGCTTTCATTTTTTCTGTACTGTTTCATCCCCTTACATTTACTCCATCATCTTTGATCGAAATGCTGATTACTCCAGATAATTGGCATTCCTATGGCGGTACACTTACTCACTGGAGCTTACACAGTGCACGTGAAGCTCTTTCTTGTTTACAAAAAGAAGGAATTATTTGTATAGCAAAACACACCAAACGTCGTTTATATGTTGCCCCAAAAAGGACACTCTCGCTCTTGACTTCTCGCTCTACATGGAAGAGTCTCAAATTATGACAGAACGTAGGAATAGTATAAAACGACAAGCTACTAGCTACCCTACCATGCCTCGCTCCTTCTTGCCGGTAAAGCAGATGCAACCAGCCCCTGCTAAACGTGAGCAGAGCAAAGATGTCGTACTCAAATCATCTTGGAAAAAACTGTTCTTAATGCTTTGATGCAGGAAGTACCACCTGGGGTAGTACCGTGGTACAGGTGGTGTATTGTCTTTTTAGAAGTCTCAATAATTTGAGCGCTGCTTGCCTGTAAAGCTCATAACTTCGAATATCTATACTTGCAACAGGATCCGGATAAATATGAAATAAGGGCGAAGCATCGTATCCTATTGCTGGTAAGCTTTGCTTTATTCGCATGAGCAAAGGGAAAAGCGTCAAATCATTTACAGCTGCAATAGAATCTATCGTATGAGCGTTCAGTAATGTTTGCGTTTGTAGAGCAATCTCATCCAATATTCGTGGATTGCCTATTTCTGTAGTGATGATCTTTGTGTTTTTATAATGTTTGCTAAATCCTTCCAATCGTTGGGCATGCGGCACGACGCTATCAAGATAGCCTGTGATATATAAAGGATCAGAACATCCTTGATCCAATAAGTAGCGTGCTTGCAACTCCCCGCCTAGGACATTGTCAGTCCTCACACAATTTTCCGTGGCTTCATTGGCAAGGTGATGAGCTAGAACTGTAGGAATTTCCAAGTTCGACAACCACTTCTCTTCTTCATATGAATCAACATCATAAGCCAATATGCCATCACATCGTGAGGCGATTTTCAAAATATCAACTCTGCTACTTGCCGTATAGAATCGTAATTGCCAAGAGGTCTCTTCTAGAACCTGTTGGACACCTCGTAGTGCACGCGCATAGAACCAATCGAAACTGTCCAGGGCTCCCCAATAATACGGCCTATCGTTTTTTTTGAACTGCACAAATGCAATTGTACCATTCCCGTTTCTTCTAAGCATTGCTGCTGCACTATTCGGTTGATATCCCAATTCATTTGCAGCGTGGAATACTTGTTCTCTCAGTTGGGGCGATACGCTTTCGGGTTCATTATATACTCGCGAAACCGTGGCACTACTGACCCCTGCCTTTTTTGCTACACTGTCGCGAGTTATTCGCATAGGAACCTCTCTTTTTCATTGACAAAGTGATTGGTACAGGGTTAGTGTACACGTGTACATTATGAATGACAAGACAACAGGAGGTCTTTTATGGCCACAATCGAAGCTATCCAAAACGGGCTTTTACATGAGGTATATACATCACTATATGGCAATTCTTGCGACCAAGCTGATATGGACAAGCGATATCTTAATTTAATCAAGACCCATCAAGAACTTTTTGGACAAACAGAGCCAAGTCTTTTTTCCACTGCAGGAAGAACCGAACTTGGAGGTAACCATACAGACCATAACCAAGGTAAAGTAATTGCTGCGACCATCAATTTGGATACCATAGCCGCTGTAACTAAACGTTCTGATAATAACGTTGTACTTACCAGCGAAGGCTATCCTGAGGTGGTGGTTGACCTAAAGTATTTAGAAAAAGTTAAGGACGAAGAAAATACTACTGAAGCTTTAGTCCGAGGGATTGCCTCAGCATTCAAACAAAGAGGTCTTCTGATTGGGGGATGGCAGGCCAATACCACAAGCCGGGTACTCAAAGGTTCAGGACTTTCCTCTTCTGCAGCAATTGAAGTACTCTGTGCAACTATCTTTAATCATCTGTTTAATAAGGATGCACTCTCCCCTGTCGACCTTGCAATTATCGGCAAATACAGCGAGAACGAATATTTTGGAAAACCATCAGGGTTGATGGATCAAGTGGCCTGTGCGTATGGTGGTATCATAGGCATCGATTTCGCAGATGAAGCACACCCTGTGATTGAACCAATTCAGTACAGCTTTAATGATCAGGGATATCAATTGGTGATTGTCGATACCGGTGGCAACCATGCCGATCTCACGCCTGAATACGCAGCAGTTCCCAAAGAGATGAAAGAAGTAGCTGCTTATTTCGGTAAGAAGAATCTAAGAGAAGTTGATCAACAACTGTTCATACAGGAGATCAAAAACCTTCGTTCATCTTTAAAAAATGATAGAGCTATCTTACGAGCTATACATTTCTTTGAAGAAAACAAACGAGTATCAAAAATGCTGGAAGCCCTTGAACAAAATATTATGAACAAATACCTACAAGCTGTGAAAGCAAGTGGAGAAAGTTCTTTCTGCTTTCTACAGAACCTCTACCCCTCCCACTATACACAAGAACAAGGGCTAAGCCTTGCAATTGCAGTAACAAAAATGATTTTGGGTACTGAGGTAACAGCCAGAGTACATGGTGGTGGATTTGCAGGAACTATTCAGGCGTATATTCCAATCGAGCGTTTTGCTTTTTATAAAAATGAAATGGAGAACATCTTTGGGAAAGGAAGTGTAACTCCCCTCTCAATCAGGAAAAAACAAACGTTCTGTATAGCAGAATAAGTGTCTGTCATAGGTTGCAGGCAAGCAGGTCTTTAAGGGCCTGTTTTTTTTCACACGTTTGCCATAAGTTTATTAGTTAATTAGGTTTAAAATAAAAGCCAATGCTTTCTATTATGTTACCAGCCAGAGTTATACTGGCTGGTTTTTCTTTGTTCGTTAACCCAAAAGATTTGATCTTATATATTTTCTTTGTTGTGACACAGGTTTCAGTCATTAAATTCCTTTAATTCTCATGACTAGGTATTTCTCTACCTTGAAATTTCAAAATCAAGCTTTGTGCAAGAGTTCTGATATAATTTCAATCTTGTTCTTAAAATCCATTGTTTTCTCCTCAATTTATGTAGATTTATGTATTTTTTATATGTACTAAGTGTTATTTTAGACACTTTCAAAACATTGACAAACAGAAAAATTCAAGAGACTATTAGATATGATTATTTGGTAACGACACGTTGTACGAGCTACTTGCACAGCCTATCCATCCCTACAACACGTTACGTACCTGCTTGATGTGAGTGAATTACGATATTTCGATATCGAAATTTATAGAGGTTATGTCACCTGTTTTACAAACAGGTTGCAGGGTGTATTCGTGGGATGGAGGTTTTTATGAAACGTACAAGGTCTATTGCTAGAGT
>QJZS01000035.1 GCA_003247345.1 Spirochaetales bacterium | reverse complement strand
ATCAAGGAACATGAGTTTGATTAAGATCAGTAGATTAAGTTGAAATAGAAACCCCAGACAACGGTACTAGCCTTCTGATCCCATCCAGCATAGATAGAAAGCGGCAAGGTGCGTATTCCCAACAAGGAAATATCACTATGCAACTCCAAACCGATGGAGAGATAAGGAGTGAAACTGTTTTGGCTCCAGAGGAAATCTGAATATAAACCAACGCTGTTGTTCTGGAAAATAAGAAGCTCTGCTACCGTCGGATTAAACGACTTTGGTCTGTAGCCTACGGTTAGCCCCATTCCCACCAAATGATTAGCCGTGTTTGTCGAAACGGTCAAATCATGCCCTTGGCTCTTGATTTGGGTATCTGTTGTCCTAAAGCCATCAGCATTGAAGAACGGAACATCCCCATTGCCATCCAAGGCAAATCGACCAAAACCGTACATTGATACAAATATATCTGTCTTATTGTGGAAAGCCTCACCAGAAAAACGAGCTGAAAGGAATGAACGAGTCGTCGAGAAATCCCCAAGCATTTGGAATGAAAGCGAGAGAGCGGTATCATCGAAGGACCATGCTTGGTCAGTATCGGTAAGATGGAGCTGTCCCCTCGCTGAAACGGTATAGAGGAAAGAGTGTCCATCCCAATAGTCGTAAAAATCACTTCCATTGAAATTATCTATCTGTTCGTAGGATTGTAGCAAACTAATTTCCAACAGATCATCAAAAGTGAAAATCTTACCTTCAAGGGTAATCCCTGAATTTGCTACAGGAGAATTATCATTAATATCGTACAAAAGCGTATTATAGATAGACAAATGCAGGTGTTGCAAGAAATAGTAATCAAATTGCGTTCTCACAGCAGGGGCAGCCGACAATTGATCGTTTGTACGTGATTGGAATGCAAAACCGGGGTTAACAGTAAATGACAGATCCTGTTTACGCATGATGAGTTTCATTCCTAAGGTCGTATCATCTTTTAAAGCGGAAATATCCGGTTGTTTATAATCACTGTCAATGCCAACCCCAAACAAGAAGGAAGGTACATTCAAGGGGACATGCTTGAATAATTGGTACTCGGCACTACTGGCCTTCAACTGCACTGCAAAATTAGCTCTTTGGGCATCAAGAGAATGGATTAATGTACTCTTTGGTAACAATGAGATTTTTTCAGCCTGTTCTTTCGCAGCATCATACCCTTGTTCTGACAAGTAGTTTGCCCGATCGAATTCCATGAAGGATACATTCTCAACAGGACAACGTATCCAAATCACATCGTCAAGATATTTTTTCAACTCTTCAACACCCCTACGACGTTTTCCAATATCTAACGTCACATTGAGAATAGTCAGGGGGTTCTTCAAGTTCAGTGTATCTACATCATAGAAGGTAGTAGACACTATTACCGAGTCTGCATATTTATAGGCAAGATCGACAGGAACAAGATTCGTCACACCGCCATCAATGAGCAAATGTCCTTTATACTCTACAGGAGGGAAATATACGGGAAGCGCATAACTTGCCTGAAGGACGGTATAGAAATCGCCTTCGCTAATCTGTACCTGCCTTTTGGTTACTAAATCTTCAGTTATTACGATAATAGGAATCGGCAACGATTCCACTTGTAAATCAGTGCCAATAATTGATGCAACTTTTGCAAGGAAACGGGAAGAATCCAGCATTCCCCCTTCGAGAGGCAGGGTCAAATCAAAAAGACTCTGGATGGAAACACTGGTTATACAATCAAGAATTTGATCGGGAGAAAGACCTGCTGCATACAATAGCCCAACAATGCTACCCATGGAATTGCTTATGATAAAATCTGGGGCTATGCCTTGCTCTTCCAAATACTTAAGTACTCCGATATGCGCAAAAGCTCTGGCCGAACCTCCACTGAGCACCAATCCTATCGGAGATCGTTCACCCTTGGTCCGATCAAGTATCCGAGCTCTAAATGAGGCATCTCCATACGAAACGGGGACATCAGATACTAATAGGTCATCAGTTGCTGCAGCAAGATTTGAAAGCACAATGCAAAGCAATAGCAAGATGACAAGCAACTTTCTTGTGGTCTTCACGATTTCCTCCCTATAGGCAATACAATAAAGCAAACAACTCCAAAAGACAATCTACTACTACTTTTTTGAAAACTCTCTTGCATTTTCCTCAAGGGTTTGATAGCATGAACCTCGCTAACGCCGGCGTGGTGAAATTGGTAGACACGTCAGACTCAAAATCTGATGGATGCATAATCCGTATCGGTTCGATTCCGATCGCCGGTAATAGTTTTTACTATTACCCTTTTTACAGAAAGAAATTAAGGATGCACCTAGCAATTGAGCGGGTGCATTTTTATTGCCATCCGAATCAAGATTCAGTACCTTGTTTACAGGAGACCAAACCTGTGTTGACAAGGTAGCCCGATTTTGTAGGTTACTGTCCAGCAGGACGGTCTCCACCTTATTTCTCTCAATCGGGGCAGACGAATTCTCGTCGCCTATACATCTCACTACCTTTATTGAGTGCCTTCAAATTGATTACAAACAGATTCCCTTCTTTTTTTATTGGGTTTTATACCCGTCTCTTGACTCAGATATCATAACGTACTACCATCTATTTAGAAGGATTTCGAAATAGGAGGCACCATGGGATTCTCAGAAACCATGAAAGCTATTGCCGACCCCCAGCGTCGGGCAATACTGGATCTTCTCAAGAAAGATCGTTTGAGTGCCGGAGAGATTGCAAGCAACCTTCCCGATATCTCGGCTGCTACGGTCTCATATCATCTGTCGCTATTAAAAAGAGCGAAACTGATAACAGAGAGTAAATACAAAAACTTCATCTACTATGAACTAAATGCCTCAGTCTTTGAGGAAATAATGCTTTGGTGTGCCCAGTTTACCGGAGGATCAGATGAAAAAGCCAAATAAACTTATAGATACAACACTTATCGTAACTACCTTAGTGTGCTTAATCCCCCTTATTTTCTCGGCAATTGTGTATACTCAGCTTCCAGATCAAATACCGATTCATTTCAATATTTCCGGAGAACCAGACAACTATGCATCCAAGGCTTTTGGCGCTTTTGGAATGCCTTTATTGCTTGCTTTGCTCAATATTGTCGTACAGCTTGTGCTTAAGACTGATCCCAAACGTGATACAGCATCCAAACTCTACAAAATCTCCCGCTGGACAATTCCTGTTCTAACGCTGTTCATCTCACCGTTGACACTTTTGCTGGCATTGGGAGAACCTATTAGAGTCGAAAAAGTGGTTCCTTTGATGATAAGTATTCTTTTCTTGGTAATCGGAAACTACCTCCCCAAGATTAAGCAGAACTACACCGTCGGAATCAAACTGCCTTGGACACTCGCCAGCGAAACAAACTGGAAAAAGACACATCGTCTTGCTGGTTGGATTTGGATAATTTGCAGTTTAATCTTCATCGTGACCATCTTTTTCAATTTCTATATAGCGTGGGTTTTCTTTGGGGGTCTGGTTATCATGGTAGGAGTACCTCTCATCTACTCATTTGTACTAGGAAGGAAAGAAGAAGCAGAATCAACTGCTGCAAAAGAAACTACCGAAAATCAGTAATATTTTGCTTGTGTTCCTCATAGGTCTGGGCAAAGTGAATTTCTTTGTCATTCCCATGCAAGTAGTAAAAATAAGGGGTATCAGCAGGAAAGAAGGCGGCATGTACAGCTTCGGAACTGGGACAACTTATCCCTGTAGGAGGTAACCCTTCCTTCCGTCTCGTATTATAGGGGGTTTTTGCTTCCAAAGCTTCCGTAGGAATAGGGTTTACCCAATCATCAAGCTCATACCGAGTGGTGGCATCAATGCCCAAGGGCTCCCCTGCTTTCAGACGATTGTGAATGACTGAGGAAATTCCTGCCATCTGCTCGACATCTTGGGTCTCTGCTTGAATCATAGACGCTATGATGAGTAAATCCTCAATACTGTAGGTATCAAGAAGTGCTGAGGAAAGGTTTTCCTGCACAACTTTAAGCATTGCCTGATACATCTTTAAAGCCAATTCCTCTGCAGCCCTATCCCTATGGACAGTATACGTTCCGCTGAGCAGCCACCCTTCTGCAAACCCCAGGTTATATGCAGTTGTTAAATCTTTTGATGCATTCTCGAAGCTACCGGCTTCTGCTTCCAGCCGATTCTGTAGATAGCGATCAATACTCGCAATAGTAAAACCGGACTCGATCGTAAGTTCAACCTGTGCATCAGCACTGGTGAGAATGGACGCAACCTGTGCGTAATCAAGATGCCTATCCATGAGATAGCTTCCCGTTTTTATCACCGTGGCAAGCTCATGGTCAACAAAATACGATAGTAATGCCTGGGCATCATCAATGACACCCTCTTGCTCCAACATAAGACTTACCGTCCTGGCGGTCATGCCACTTTCTACGGTTATTGCCACAACATCCCGTTGCTCTGGAACTGATTTTTGCGCATCTGCCAATACAGCCTTATGACTTATCGTCCAATAGAGCATTATCGAAGTAGCAAATAGCATTGCAACCAGCAAAGGAATGAGTATTCGAAAAGACAAAGGTGTGCGATACGCTTTTCGTTTACCGATTTTAGGAGGTTCAACCTTCTTCCTTTTCACAGCAGTGGTCGTATGTGTCTGCGGATTCTTTTTTGTTCGCGTTTGTCCCGTGTGGGGTTTGGCATGTTCCGTTGAATGTACTGAAGCCGGACGCTTCGATTTAGAGGTGGTAGCCTCAGATGCTTTCTTATCAGCCGTCTGCTTATCACTAGGAATCTTGACGGTCATGCTTCTTGTGGTGACCGTCGGTTTCTTTCTAGGCGTAGCTGAAGTGGTTCTCTGCTGCTTCTTTGCATCAGTGAGAACAACCTTATAAGAGGAACTGGTTTTCTTCTTCTCTGAAGCAGGCTCTTCAAGCCCTAGGGTAAGTTGCTTGGGTTTCTGGGTTTTGGGTTTCTCAGCCATCCTCACCTACTTCCTGTTCTGGCATAAGCGTCGCAATCTGAGCTCTTTTCCTAGCTATGGATGACTGAACTTGGTCTATCTGATGATTGCAAGTTTCAATTTGTGTATGTAAATGGTCAATCTTTTGGTTTTCCAGTTCAATCTGGGCTTCCAACTCCTGAACCTTGATCATGTTCTGCAGATTCTGAATATCCTGCTCCAGTTTCCGAATCCTCGAACGATGCAAGGTGATCTGGTCCATCAATGATATGGCATTCTGACCAACCAGATCAGAGTGAACACTATCAGGAAGCGTCGTGTACAGAGTTTTCCCGTAATTATAGGTCGCCTGCTGATACGACTTCTCCTCACGTTTCATTGCTTGGGCATATTGATCCAAACGGACCTTTGTGCTTGGCACTTCTTCACTCCGTAGTCGAGCGATTGCCCCCTGATGAAGTTGAAGCTCTTCCTGAAGCGATGCTTCCTTCACCCTCAATTCATTCAACTGCTGGGATAATTGCGGGTGCTGGGTAAGAGGGAGGTCCTTCTCATACCCTTTTTCACACAAAGCTCGACCTGCCTTTACTAGAAGAGGAAGCAATTTAGACCTTGCCGAAGTAATCTTCAGCTTCAGAACCTCTTTTCCCATGAGGCCCACATGTTTTTCCAGTCTTTCTTCAAGATACTTGGTTTTTTTATGATGCTCTTCAAAAAATGGCTTACATGTTTCTTTACTTTCCGGAGACAGGAGAGGCGAACCATACGCTTCATAGGCAATTACGCCGAACTTGGCAAACAGATCTCTTTTGGGCCTATCCAATGCTTTGATATCGGCAGTGATTTCCTTTACCTTGCGAGATCGGTCCTGCATCTGCTCGATATAATGATGCACTTGGGCATATGCATCCTTTGCTTGCTCCCACTTTTGCAGCGCAATGGTATATTGTTTGTATTGTTCTTGGGCATACCCAATGCTGGCATGTTCCTCTATTGAGGCAATGCTTGTAGCCAACTCCATGTACAGGGCAAAGAGATCACGATGATGTTTTTCGATCTCTCTTTGATTTTCCTGAATATCCGCCTGCAATGTACCCATAATCGGATAATATCATACAGTGGATGATATAGGCAAAGGAACTACCCCTTACATCGGTCATTTGAGCGGTTTCTACGTTATAAGGGCGGCTATATCAATGAACACATATCCGTAATCAGTCAAATCATAGGCCTCCGGACTTGCAGTAAGTTGGTCAGATTTTACCAAGATATAGTAGGTTCCATTTGTTGGAACGCGGAAAGAAGCTACCTCAGAAAAATCTCCTGACAGGCTTGAATTTCCATCGTCATCTACCACTTCGTTTGAATTATAAACGACTACATTTCCCTCTCCATCCATCACAGAGATGTATGTTCCATTCATCCTATCTATGGCAGGATAGTAATTAGTCTGCAACCAATAATATTGGCTTGCATACAGATAAGCTTTTGCCCAACCTTCAGCCCAACCGGTAGAAGAGCCATTGATATCAAGATACATCGATTCCTCGGTCGTACTGGTATTTGGCGTACCCAAGTCAATAAGCTGAGCTGTTATGGAAATGCTCGTTGAGGTATCTGTTGCCGTGCTAAGGCGGACATCCAAGTCAGTAGGTATCGGAAACTGAGTATTTTGGCTCCAAATAATTTCATGTATTGTCCCCTCATTACTGGTCGCCTCATATGACGTGGAAATGGTTACCCAACCTGCCCCGGAGTTATCATTGGCCTGGATCGTGTAGGATTCATCAGCGAACGCTTTGATAAAGAAACCTCTGCTGGTAACAAAAGAATCAGAAATCTCGGGAGGATCGCTGATTAAATCCCATTTTGCAAAGAGAGCCATATCATGAGAAATTGAATCAGATTCAAATTCCCAACCATAGGTTAATTCTTGATCTATATACCACCCTGAGAAGAGATACCCGCTTCTGGTTGGATCAGCTGGTTGGGGAATCCAAGAACCTACCGGCAATGATTCAGAAGGAACAGCAGTCCCTCCATTACTGATATAAAAAACAGTTACGTTTTGGGTGAGAGTATCTTCACAACCGATGGAAGTTGCAAACAGAAACACTACTAATAAAGATACAATAACAATACTCAATTTAATTGAGGATTTTGGGGATCGGGCACTCATAGAGTTCTCCTCATAATACCCATCAACTTTAACCAAGCAGATATATCACAAGGAAAGTGTGCAAGTGATGGGTCTGAGATGGCTCCATCCATGGCAGTAACACCACACAAGGACCAATATATCACTTCTCCGTACACAAACATGCGCGTACGGGATTGTCCCCTAGGTCCTTCTTCCGACTATTTAACATATTAGCATGGAATAAGTAACAAAAAAACCTTCTCATAGGCTTCGGGAAAAGAGTGCTGACTACGATGTTCTTTATTAAGCTTGAATTCCCCCTGTAATACTTACAACCAATTTTCTGTATTAGTACCTGATGTAAATCCCTCTGTTGTGAGCGTTTTTATTCTCAATTTTAGCCATCAGCAAATTTAACCTTTCTTGACAAACAGAGAACCTGTTCGGTATTCTGGTTCCAAACTGCCTAGGGATGGGGATGGTTTTTCATATCAACATATCCATTTCCTTTACAGAGAGGAAGAGGAGTTTTTCACTTGTGCCAGCAAGTACCCTCTTTTCTGGGTGTGTGACCGCTTTGCGGTATCCACTTGCTTCGTCTTTTCGTGTGTTCCTTGCGAAGAGACGAAGAACATTTTAGCGAAGTTCTCATAAAGTGGAGTATGAGAATTTTGACTGTATTACCCAAAGAACAACTGCCCTTCTGCTGGCACGGACCAAGAGGCAAAAACACTACCAAGGAGAATTGCTCATGGCAATTGACAACAAGAGCACCCCGACTGATGAAGAGCTGGTAATTAGTACCATCCAGCTGCTGGCTGGCAAAACCAAAGCCGACGCCAACCCCGACGAACTGGAAACTTTAAAGAAACTAATCAAGAAGAATGTACCTTTCAGCCTCCGTGGATATTTCATGGCATATCTTCTTCGAGAAGTTCTTCAAGCAAATGCTCCCAGAAAAGGTGCACCAAAACCTATCAGGACTAAACGCGAAATTCCTGTTGCAAAGGAAAAAACCACTGAGACAGCGAAAGAACAACCTAAAGCAAAACCAGCTCGGACCTTGCCCGAAGGTTCCCGTACTCTTTATCTGAACATCGGGAAAATGAAGCGCCTGTACACTAAAGAACTGAGCCTCATCCTGCAGACAGAACTGGGAATAACGAGAGAAGACATCTACAGCATCAGGATCCATGACAAGTATTCATTTATTAGCATGAATGAAGAAAATTGTGAGAAAGCCATTGCAAAGCTGAACGGTATGGACATCCGCGGCCGTACAGCCTCCGTAAGTTACTCCAATAAGGAATAGCACATGTTCGTTGAACGGATTGTCGTCGGACCCTATCAAACCAATAGCTACATCATGGGAGATGAGGAAACTTCGAGTGCCTGGATCATTGATCCAGGTAACGATGCCCAGCTGATCATAGAGCATCTCGCAAAGCATACTGTCTCTCCAGTTGCAATCCTGTTGACTCATACCCATTGGGATCATATAGCGGCTGTAGGGGCTTTAAAACAACACTGGCCGGAAATTGAAATCTTGGTCTCGGAGGAAGATGCTCCATTTCTCTCCTACGATGAAGTGAAGAAAGTTTGCTTTGACCGAAGCTTTATGCAAAAATACGACGAAGATTTGAAGTTGCTCTGTCCTGCTACCGGATACGTTGCGGATGGACAAATTTTGCAAGACAGTCATCTCAGGGTCATTCAGACACCGGGTCATACGCTTGGTGGAGTCTGCTACTACCATGAGGAAGGTCAGTTCATTTTTACCGGGGATACATTGTTCGCCGGTTCAATAGGAAGAACGGACCTGTATGGAGGTTCTTACTCCGACATCATTGCAAGTTGCAAACACCTGCTCACCCTCCCCGGTGATGTACAGGTTCTCCCCGGCCATGGCCCTGCAAGTACCATTGCCAACGAACACAACAATCCATTCCTCTAAACAAAAAAAAGCCAGATAGTCCCTATGAAAGGCGTACTATCTGGTTTTTTATACACTACTATGTTTAGTGTCTACCGGGGACCTCTTCAGCATTTTTGCAATCAACGCAAAGCACTGCGTAAGGAATGGCTCGTAGGCGTTCCTCCGGGATCTTCTTTGTGCAGCGAAGGCAATAACCATATTTGCCGTTATGAATACGAGCAATTGCGTTCTCTATTGAACGAAGGCGGTTTGCCTCATGTTTGTTGATCGCTTCCATCTTCTTGAAGGCGATATCATCAGCCGCAACATCGATACTGTCCTTGATTCCCATGGCATTTACCATATCTCGAAAATCTGAATTATCTTCACTGAGTTTATCAAGCAATTCCTGCCGCATTGCGACCAGCTGCTCTTCCATCTCATGCACGAATGTGTCGGACATTACAGGCCTCCTCAAGTTGGCACTTCGGTGCCCCTCGGATTTTATCCATATAAGATGGGGATATCGGGCTCTATTGTCAAGCTCCCTGCGTAATTTTTTATATTTTTAGGTCAGGTTTACGTCAAAAAGGGTAGAAAAACATGATTTTCAACACAAATCGAGAGTATAGAGAGACCAATAGAGCGATAATTGTGACTAATAGTATCAGATAATCAATAGTTTTTAATGTACGTTGCAAGTACCAGGTACGTGTTTTAAACCTTGCAAACCCCCGTAAGACCATTGCATTGGTGATGATATCTATCCTATCAAGACTGCTCAGCACCAAGGGAGCAATCACCCTCCCGACTGAAACAAAGCGTTTCTTCAATGTGGTTGAAGAAGAAAAATCGACACCTCGAGCCATTTGGGCATGCAAAATATGCATGTAATTCTTCGTCACCTCCGGAAGGTACCTAAGCGCCAAGGCGACAGCGTAACTGATTCGATAGGAAAGGCCCAGCCGATTTAAGGAGGACGCAAATTGGGAAGGATGAGTCACGCTGACAAAAAGCAACGCCATCGGAAACAAAGAAAAATACTTCAGGCAAACAACTACCAAATAATACAACGTTTCTGCCGTCAAAGCATATTTTGCGCTTTCCAGACCTAGCAATACAGTCCTGCTTCCAAGGTATCTTGTCCCTTGATCAGGGGAGAAAAGGTAGATAAAAAAGGCGTTCAATGCGATTACTGTACCCATACCTATGAAATAGGGAACGAATTTACGCATCGGAATCTTGGTCAGCAAAAGCAAAGTGGATGAGATTACAGTACTTGCGAGCAAGAAGCGAATATCGAAGGTCATAAGGCAAAAAACAATCCAGATGAGAAAAACTGAGAACTTCGTCACGCCATTCAAATGATGCAAGACTGAATCAGTATCTTCAAACGAAAGAGTAAATCCAAACTTTCTCCCCTCCCTCTGAGGTCTATGCTTCTTTCGCTTCTTTATTCGCAGTATTTGAAGATCTGGCTGAATAAAGGGAATTTCTGCTACCTGTTGCACATCATTCCTCTCTTGCTTTTCCGCAAGTACGAACGTTTCGATAAACGAAGGGACATCCTCTATTTGACATTTCCTTGCAAGCCGTGACAAGCTCGTTTCCTTCAGATTTGCTGTTTGCAGAACAGTGGTATCTGAAAAGACATCACTTGTGGGCCTATCACATAGGATTCGTCCATCATGCATTACCATTGATCGTTGGGTATATTCAAGGGCAAGATGCATGTCATGGGTTATAAATAAAATTGTAAGATTTGTTCGCTTATTCAGATCGGAGAGGAATTCCATCAAAGCAGTATACCGTAAATAGTCCTGTCCGCTTGTAGGCTCGTCAAGAATAAGGATCTTGGGATTGGTAACCAATATCGAAGCAATGGTGACCCTTTTTTTCTGACCATAGCTCAGAGCTGATATAGGCCAGTGATGGTACGGACGCAAGGCACACAAGCCAAGGACATCCATAACTCTCGCTTTGATGACATCCTCAGCATAACCTTGTTGCCGAAGTGCAAAGGCGACCTCATCATATACCAAATCACTACTGATCATATGATTGGGATTCTGCATCACAAATCCAATTACTGATGATCTTTGACTTGCCGTATAGTCATCCAGCAACGTACCGCAATACCGTATATGGCCAGCATCTTGTTTTAGAACTCCCATCAGAATTTGGGCCAATGTCGATTTTCCGGCACCATTGTTGCCCAGAATACTTACCATTTCCCCTTCTCTAATCGTAGTACTTACTTTGTTCAACACAGGTTTTAGGCCATCATAGGAAAAGCTTAGGTCTTCGGCTTCCAGAAGTATCGGACGCTCTATATTCTGTGCTTTTTGGGCTGTACGCTGATGCCAAGCTTGAACAGCCTGAATCCAAGGACCAAGCTCAACAGAATCCAAACTGCTTACATCACCAAGTGAGCTAAAATCACAGCCGGCCATCCGCAACGCTGCAAGATATAAGGGATCTCTCAACCCCAAGGAAGGAAGCAACGTCGAACTTAAAAGCTGCCTTGGAGAAGTATCGGACACTATCTCGCCTTCCTGCATCACCAGAATCCTGTCTATTGGATATGACAATACATCTTCCATGCGGTGTTCGATGATGATGATGGTTTTATCAGTATCCTTTGACAATTGGTCAATCAGGCCCATCGCCTTCAATCCGGTAGCAGGATCCAGATTAGCCAACGGTTCATCGAAGAGAAGTACCTGTACATCGTCAACAAGCACTCCAGCAAGTGATACCCTTTGTTTCTGACCCCCTGAAATTTCCTGCGGACTCTGGGAAAGAAAACCTTCCATTCCCACAACCTCAGCCATTGAAACTACCAGCTTTTCCATCTGCTCTCGTTTCATGCACTGATTTTCCAAAGAGAATGCAATATCCTCTGCAACGGTAAGTCCCACAAACTGAGCATCGGTATCTTGCAAGACAGTCCCGACTTTCTTATTGACTGCATAGATATCTGCATCCTGAAGATTCTCTGAACAGATAGTAGCACTACCCTCAATCTTGCCTGTAAAGGCATGTGGAATGAGAGCATTGAGACAATACCCTAACGTACTCTTCCCACTACCCGAGGGCCCCACGATCAAGACCTTCTCACCCTGAGATATAGTTAGGTTGATATGTCTGAGCGTGGGTTCGGTTTGTCCTTTGTAGGTAAAACTGAAATCCTTAAAGACAATTTGAGGTGTTTGCATAAAACCAGAACAACCTTCGTTTATGCTTCTTCGTCCTTGGTAAGACCTTGTCGACTCTTGTTGCGCCTGACAACCAGCAATAAGAGAAGCGTACCAAGAATTGCAATGACAATGGTATTGGAGAACGCAATGATCAACTGTTGCGTAATAACTTTATCCATCGGTTCTGCGAAGAACAGGAAATCAAGTAATGCACTTATCATGTATCCGATAAAATTACCAAGGAATGAAAGCAGGATAAACAGGGCTATGGAAGAACGAGGAAGTTTGCCTTCATCGATGCAATAATTGCTCATTTTAGGGAACAATCCAATGGCAATACCGACGATTCCACTTCCCAGCATCCAGGTAGGCCAAACTCCCCAACCTGCAAACAAGTCAGTAAGCCAATGGCCTAAAAATCCTACAAAGAAACCAATAACAGGTCCATAGACGGCAGCGAATAATGCCAAAATAGCCATAGCTGGTTTAATTGTTGTATTAGCAAATACAGGCACACTGATCAAACCCCCAACTCCATACAAAGCGGCACCGATGGCAATGATTACAACAAAGCGAACCGGCTGCATCCCTTTCTTTTGTTCCATATGTAACCTCCTAATGGAATTTCTCAAATCATTTTACCACCGAAAAGCTAATTTTCCAGCCTACTCCAGTACCTATTGAATATGTTTTGGCAAAATCCCCCTGATTCAAGGCTACGGCAAGATTTAGCAAGCTGTTTATATAAATCAAGGGTTGGCCTTTTTCAACTTCGGTGAAGGCTTTACAGACGGGAAGATGGTATCCATACACAATACGTCCATCCTTGGAAACACTGAGATTCAGTTCATCACCATACCCCACCCCAAGCTCTTCAAGAAAGTCGGATTTGATATTCGTCCATAAGGAGCCATATCGTGTATCAAGGATATCAATGGACCCGATTAAGCAGCTTCCCTCCAGTCTGGCACGTTCGAGCCGTATCTTTACTGTCTTTGGAAGTACCGGTCCGATACCCTCAAAAGAAATTTCCCCAGCCGCAAGTCGGGCTCCTATATACGCATATACGTCCCTTCCATGAAATGTATGGCTTTTTTGACTGCCGGATAGCCTATGAGTATCTACGTTGATCTCCCTGACTTCCAGCAAACCAAGAGAATCAGCAACATGCGTAAGTGTTCCGTTGTCAGGTGTTACGATGAGATGACCACATTCGGTCAGTGCAACTATGCTTTTTCGATCCGATCCCACTCCAGGATCAACAACACAAACAAAAACCGTTCCTCTTGCCCAATAAGGCAGTGCTTGAACCAGACGATATGAGGCTTCCCATATATTGAATTGAGGGATTTCATGAGTAAGGTCTTCCAATCGTAGGTCTTGGGATACCCCGTTTGCCACCCCGTGCATTGCGCTGACCGCACCATCAGATGTACCGAAATCACTCATGAATACGACAGTCCGGCGTTCTTTCCAGACTTCAGAGGCTACCAAGTCATTGCGTAGTTTCCTTTTCATCGTTTTTCACATCTCCCTTTTGAAGCTGACGGTCGAAGATCTTTGCAAGCCTGATAAGGAGTATTGAAAACCCTATCAGAACTAAGCTTACCACGACCTTTATCAGAACAGAACCCTCCCATACAAGTGAAAGGAGGGCAAAACCAAGGAGAATGGTGATTACAATGAATATGGCTGTTGGAGTAAGCCTTTTCTCAGTCATGTTGCCAAGAATTCCTTGATGATAGAAAGGAAATCGTCATAGGTAGTTGCAATCTTCAGTTGTGGATACTCTTTCAAAATCGAATCGGGAGCTCTAAAAAGACAGCCGCCATCTGCTTCATGGATCATGGTCAGGTCGTTGTAGGAGTCACCGGCAGCAAACGTGCGGTAATTCAATTGCTTCAAAGCCTGAATAGCTTTTCGCTTTCCGTCATGGAGACGCATCTTGTGGTGCAAGATTTTCCCTTCAGAGCTAACTTCCAAACTATTGCACCAGATGGTGGGCCAGTTCAGCTGTTTCATCAGTGGATTGGCAAATTCGGTGAATGTATCGCTGAGAATAACCACCTGCGTCATTGAGCGCAAGGATTCAAGAAAAGAAAAGGCTCCTTCCATCGGACCCATTTTGGCGATGACATTCTGGATATCTTTGAGAGTAAGGTTGTTTTCCTCCAAGATTCTGATCCTGTTGCCCATCAGCTTATCATAGTCCGGTTCATCTCGAGTTGTAATCTTTAGCTCTTCAATGCCGGTTCGCTCAGCAACATTAATCCAAATTTCAGGGACCAATACCCCTTCCATATCAAGACAGACAATATCCACGTATTACCTCCGAACAAAATCTCTTGCTAGTATTACCGACCTAGGCCAACCTGTGCAAGGGGGAGCAGAAATCCAATCATTGCCGCTGTCTCTCCCAACACTTCGATTGCCCCCAAAACATCACCGGTCACACCCCCAAGCCGTTTCTTGCTGATATGCATCATCAGTAGGGTCATCAGCAAAGCTAAAGCCATTGAAATGCTATAAGACAGTACGAGCTCATTATCTTGAAGGAACAAAATCAGGAGCACAATCAGTATTTGCAAAACAGGAAGGAGTGCATGCCTAGGTTTTGCTGACCTGACTAATGATGCAGCAGTACCTGCTCCTTCTCTGGCATAGGGAAGAAATGATGCTGCAAAGACTTGCATCAATCGGCCTACTGCTGGGATATAGACAAGGGAAAGAGGAATATCCACAAGGCTTTGGAGGCAAGCATACTGGACTAGGAGCGTACAGAAAAGACTGATCAAGGCGAATGCGCCTGTATGACTGTCTTTCATGATCTCAAGCGACCGGTCGGCGGTCCAACCACCCCCAAGTCCATCAGCAAAATCACAGAGTCCGTCCAGATGAAAGCCTCGGGTCAAGTAGGCAGAAACAGCAATAACAAGGGCCGCTCGTATGCGATTATCCAATGGAATAAATGATACGCACAATGAGAAAAGACCCAGTACCGCTCCTATGAATGGAAACCAGAACAAAATGCGTTGCTCATTCTTAAGCTCACGATATGGAAGTGGAAAACGCGTAAGTGTACGAATAGCTCCCCCTAAACCAAGATTGATCATACGAGTGTTCCTTTCAGAACCAAAGGCAGACCGGCAACCATGAGAATTACGTTGTCTGCAATCTTGGCAATATCTTGATTCATCCATCCACTCAGATCTCTAAAGGCACGGCTCTCTGCATCGGCGGGGATCAGGCCAAGCCCGGTCTCGTTGGTAATCAAGAGAAGATCACAAGGAGGATTTTCCAGCACCTGATACAAATTTTCCATCTGGGGATATCGCGTTTTTGAAACGCCTTTGTAATACAACAGATTACCCAGCCATACCGTAAGGCAGTCGACCACACATACTTCAACTGAAGGAGGAATACTTTTAATTGCTGAAGCGAGTTCAAGCGGCTCTTCTATGGTAATAAACCGCTGAGCCCTGTCTTTTTGATGGGCTTCAATTCTTCTAATCATCTCATCATCCATAGGCTCCGCGGTTGCAATATAAGCACGGGAGACAGATGAAGCCCCTCTCTTCAATGCGCAATCCTGCGCATACGAACTTTTACCACTACGGCCTCCACCAATTACCAGGGTGACTGAATTTTTATGAGTGTTTTGCATTGGATTTCCTTTTTCCCATCATACCATTATCTGCTCCACTACAGCCAAAGAGGAGGAAAACTCTTCTTCACTGAATACTTCCAAAGTGAGCACTCGCTTTATGGCATCTTTCTCACACTGCCTTCTCAAGGCGTGTAAAAAGATTCCAATCTGTTCCTGGTTCCCTTTTTCCAAACCAAGATGATCTTTCTTATCCTCAACTCCATGAAGATGACTAATCCTGCACCGCTCTAAAAGTGCGTCCAAATTGGCTTGCATATCATAGCCCATCAGCCAGATATGGCCGATATCAAGGGTAATAGAGAGATTATATTTCTCTACCAAAGGCTGAACCAAAGAAAAGGGATAACTTAGTGTTTCCACACATAGCATCCTGCTGTCCAGCGTAGCATGCTCAAAGAAACGGTCTAGGCTTGTATCGACATGCTCCAACCATGCTTCAGTATCCTCTGAAGGAACAGGCCCATAACTGTCCGGGGTGAGGTGTAGAACATAACCAAAGGGTTTCAGAGGCTCAGTTAGTTCTATGATTCTATTCAGGGTACTTACAAAGCGGTCTCGTTCTTCCCTTTCTTTTGAGCCTGGGTAAATATCCAGAGGGAAATGCACCGTATAGGTCAGATCATGAAGTTCTGCCAATCTGGCAAGTTCAGCTATGGTCTGTTCATCAGGTAAATTGCTGATCGATTCACTCTCGAATAAAACCAATTCGATATCATCTACATGTGGTCCTAAATAGCGAACATTGGGAAGGATATCGTCGGGGATAATATAACTCGTTGTTCCGATTCGTAGCGATTTCTTATTCATACCAACCCCAATGTTTGTAAGAGTTTTGTGCTGTCTGTTACTTGAGCATTCTCGAAGCTGGTCATATCTGTAAGAATATGGCTGGCTAGCCGAACTACCGGCCAAGCTACCAAACTTCCGGTCCCCTCCCCGAGCTGCATCTGCAAGTCCAAAACAGGCTCTGCACAACCAAGCGCTTGGAGCATCAATGCATGCCCTTCCATCCCCGATCGATGGCAAGCAATTAGGTAGTCACACACATTCCTGTCCAACGCTTTGGCAACCAGAGCAGCACTGGTGACCACAAACCCATCTAGAAGAATGGGTACAGACCTTTCTGCCGCTTCAAGCATGCCCCCACATATTGCAGCAATCTCAAAACTCCCAAGATTACACAGAAGTGATATAGGATCTCTTTCAGGATGCAGCACAATCCCTTTCTCAATTACTTGAATCTTGTGCTCTAGCTCTTCATCACTCAGACCTGACCCTTTCCCGGTAATCTGGGGAACAGGATGTCCGGTAATAACGGCAGCCAAAGCCGAAGCGCTGGTCGTGTTTCCAACTCCCATCTCTCCAAAAGCAATTGCTTGGATGCCTGCATCCGAAGCTTGTTTGACCATCTCTTTGCCAACCTGCATTGCCTGGTAGCATTCATCTTTGGTCATAGCCGGTTCTTTGAGAAAGTTCTTTGTTCCATAGGCAACTTTCTTGTTCACTACACTGCTAGTAGAAGGAAAATCCTGAGCAACCCCTACATCGATCACCTTAAGCTCAATATCATTGAGGCGAGCAAACAAACTGCATGCACCTCCACCTGCAGCAAAATTGAGGCACTGTTGGTACGTAATTTCTTGAGGACTATGTGTTACCTGTTCCTCGATAACCCCATGATCTCCTGCGAAAAGCAAAAGTTGCATTCGGTCGAGTGGTCCTTCTTTGATCATAGCTAGGGAAAGAGCGAGTTTACCAAGCCTTCCAAGGCTGTTCGGAGGCATGGCTTTCTCTAATAATTGCGTTTCAAAATGGGAACGTTTCGTAAAATCTATAGGTTTGATGGACATGCGCTCATTGTAGGGAGGATGCTCTGGCATTACAAGAAGGAAGTGGATACAATGCCCGTATGAATCAGGCAATTTACCTTCTCTTGGATATGCTGACCGGCATGATCATATCAATCATGGTGGTTTCCAATACGCTATTTGGCCAAGCAACAACCATGGGCGTTTCCTTAATAATAAACCACGCTATTGGCTTTACCATTCTCTCTGTAATTTTGCTTGCAGGCAGAAAAAAAGAAGCGATACAAGGGCCCGGGAAAAAGGTACCTTGGTATCTGATGTTTAATGGGGTATTTGGAGTTGTAATCTTAAACCTTAATTACATCACCATCATACACACTGGTGCGTCTTTGGCGATGGCTTCCACTGTTTTTGGGCAGAGCCTTACTTCGTTGGTATTCGACCTTACAGGATGGATGGGAATGCAGAAGCGTACACTTAATCCTAAGAAGGTTCTCAGTTTGATCGTGAGCGGTATCGGAATCCTGATCATGGCATTCTCCGGTGATGCAACGTTTGCATTTTTCTACATCTTGTTGGGAATGCTTGCAGGGGTGATTACCATGACCCAAATGATACTCAACAGTACCCTTTCCTTGTATGAAGGACCTATCAAAGCTTCCCATAGGAATTTTGTAGGAGGTGTGCTTGCCGGCTCAATATTCTATTTTCTGTTCCAAAGGCAGCAAACCGTCTCAGGCTTCCATGCTCTTAGTTCTGTTCCTTTTCTTTTGATTATAGGAGGAGGAACATTGGCAGTTTTTGTGGTTATTAGCACCAGTTATGTCATCGTAAAAATTCCGGCAGTGTATTCTGCCTTACTGCTTTCTGCTGCACAAATATTAATGAGCCTTATCATCGACACAGTATTCTTTGATACCTTTAGCCTCGCATTATTGATAGGTGCAATTCTGATGCTTTTGGGGATGGCTGGGAATTTGGCCGCAGACAGGAAACCTAGGACTTAGCAATTCGATATACAGAGTTCTTTTCTTCCACAAAGCCTTCGTCCTTCAACTGCCCAAGACAATACAAGACTCTCTCCTCTTCAAATTGGGAAAGCAACGCTATGACTTGCTCTTGATCTTTTGCACCCGTGTCCGAGAGCAAATGTATCAGTTGCCCTCGAATTTGGCGGTTCGAATTCTCAAATTTGCTTTGTTTGGTATAGTGAGCACTCCGTACATTGGCATTGGGAACCAAGGTTTTAAGCAATACCCCATAATCCATCAATGCGTAGTACCAAGATTTTGGGTCCTCAACATACGTAAGTAATTCTTGTAGCAGCGATTCAAGCCTCTTGTCCTTTACCTGCGTATCCTCTGCAAAGAAACATGTAAGCAGTACTCTTCTGATGTTAGTTTCCAGATAGATGGTCTTTTGTTGAAAACTGAATGCACCGATTGCAGCGGCAGTCGCCTTTCCTACTCCTGGCAAGGATAACAACAACGATTGTTCGGAAGGAATCGACCAACCCCAAGCCTCACTTTGGATGGCACTCTTTCTGAGATTCAGGGCCCTTCGGTTATACCCAAGCCCTTTCCATTGGGAAAGTAGCTGGTCCAAAGGAGCTTGAGCCAAATCCTTGAGTGTTGGCCAAAGAGAAAGAAATGTTTGATATTTCGGTAATACTCTTGCAGTTTGTGTCTGCTGCAACATCATTTCAGAAAGCAGTATATGGTACGGATCTGAAGTTTCTCTCCAGACAAAGGCGCGTCCGTAGCGATCATAGAAATCCATTATTGCAATGTAAAATGCTTTCAACCCATCAGAATCTAATGAGAATGGTTCAAAGAGAAAAGCTGAAGCTTCCTCTAATGAGAGATTTGGAAAATCCTTCATTTCTTGTCGCCAAAATTCTCCGGCAGAATGAAATCACCCTTATGGTAATTATCATGAGCCTCGCGTTCCTCAGCTTCCTGTATATGTTCAGCAGTGGGATGCTCCCCACGCTTAAGCTTATCCTGCTTACGGAGATACCGTTCCAAGGCACGCTGCTTTGCATTTTCTCGTTGATAACTTTTCCCGCTGCTGATCATTATGGCAATCGGCCTGAGGCTCTTGATATTGGCACAGAGGATTTGAAGCACACTGGTAAGAGGAACCGCAATGAACATACCGGGAAGTCCCCAAATAAAGCCCCAAAGTGACAGCGATACAAGGATTACAAACGGGGATAGATTTAATTGACCACCTTGCAATCTTGGATCAATGATGTTTCCGAGAATCATCTGCGTGCTGATCGTAAGAATTGCAACATAGAAAACATTTGTCCAAACAGGGGCAAACTGTATCAATGCCATGAAAATCGTAATCGTGGTAACAATGACCGAGCCAATGGATGGTATGAAGTTGAAAATGAAAGCAAGGACTGCCCACAACACCGGCAAATCCAAACCAGTGACAATTGCTGTCAAAAAGAACAGTGCACCGGTAAAAGTACTGATAACAACCTTAAGCAGCAGATACTTGGAAGTCTGTCTGGTAATGCGTTCAAACATGACTGCAATCTTCATACCCTTGTTACGGGGGATGGCAGCCAATAATTTGGGAATGACGCTATGCCGTTCCAAAAGAAGGAACAGTACGAAGATATAAACCAACAGGGCTACTTTCGTGATGGAGAAAAATTTGTTTGAAATTGAGGTAAGACTGCTGATTGCCAGACTGGACCAATTGACAGGCAAAACGGAAAGGAACGAAGCCCCAGTAGGGAGCGTAACATACGCACTCATCTTGCTGGTCAAAAGTCTATCAAGCGATACGACTTTCTCAGAATAGAAAGGTACCAAATCCACCAAGGTGTTTGCTGTCATCAAAATAAACCAACCAGCTGCCAGAAAAAAGAAGAGCAACATGGCCATGACCAGTAATACTGAGAAAAACCTGGGGACATGCAATCTGTCCAATCTCCGAAGTAAGGGGCTGAAAAGCAGATAACAAAAGAAAGAAAGAACCAAGGGAATCATCACGTCTTCGGACATTTTAAGTGCTGCAAGCACAGCCAAGCTCACGAGGACACCTAGGAATATTTGTATATATTTATTTCCGGAGAACGGTTTTTCTGTCATAGAACAACTATAGACTAGCTTGGAAAAACCTTCAATATCTGTTACTACTGGATGTATGGATCAACAAACCAATTTGTCACGGATTCAGATCGTACTCGTCGATACCCAAGATGGAGCAAATATAGGCTCTACTTGTCGCGCAATGAAGACCATGGGAATTACCCGATTGGTTCTGGTTGGCGAACGCGAATACGACGATAATCGAGTACGAACCCTTGCCCTGCATGCAAGCGATATATGGGAACATGCTCAGCGCTATACAACGTTAAAAGAAGCTCTTTCAACCAGCATACTTACCGTAGCGGCAACAAGACGCAGAGGGAAATTTCGGAAACACAGTTCTTTGAACCCTACCCAGCTTGCCGAGATAGCTCAGAAAACAGGTGACGGCCTGATCTCAATCGTTTTCGGTAGAGAGTCCGATGGCCTGAGTGATGACGAAGTAGCCGAGTGCAGCCATGTGGTAACTATTCCCACTAGTGATCAATTTCCATCTCTCAACCTATCCCAGGCTGTTCAGATAATCACGTATACGCTCTATGATACGCTTAAACCGTATCCAGAAGGAGCTTCTCCTGTAACACAAGAAAGGTGTGAAACAGCTGCCCTTAAAGCTACTGACGCTTTGGATGAAATCGGATATTTCAAGCTTGCGCAAGAGAAGCTCTGGACCTTCCGCTTCCTACGCGATGTATTTACCCGGTCTGCTTTGACAGAGAGTGAAATTCAAAAAATGGAGAAAGTTTTTGTAAAAATGGCTCGTATCAAAGCCTACAAAAGCAATGATGATGAACAAGACGTCATTCTTTGACCCCATGCCACGTGTGGTAGCCCACCGCGGCGATAGTGCTCACTTCCCCGAAAATACCTTACTGGCATTTGAAAGTGCAAATGCGATGAAGGTCGATGTCATCGAGACGGATGTTCATCTCAGTAAGGATGGGCATATCGTTATTTGGCACGATCCTACCTTGGACCGCAACACAAACGGAAGCGGGAGAATTGAAGATCATACGCTTGAGGAACTCAAATCATTTGATGCAGGTTACACCTTCACCACAGACGGGGGAAAGACCTTCCCATTCAGGGGAAAAGACGTAAGACTCTGCACACTGAAAGAAGCACTCACAGCCTGCCCTACCCAACGCTTCAACATTGACTTGAAGAGCAAGGAAAACGCAATCGTTGATGCATTTATCTCCTTGATCTATGAGCTACAGGCTAAAGACCGAGTAATTGCAGCTTCTTTCCATCTTTCCAATCTCAAACTTCTCAGGCAAAAGGCCCCTGATATCCAAACAAGCATCACCACCTTGGAAGTTCTCCCACTCCTTCTCAGACAAAAGCTTCACGTTCTGTCTCAAAGACAAACCAAGAATAGCAGTGTCATTTTTCAAATCCCTGTCCAGCAATGGGGAATTAAAGTCGTAACCCCCTCTTTTGTTTCCACCATGCACAAGCGGGGTTGTATCATCCAAGTCTGGACTATAAATGAAGAGGATGAGATGCGCCGTCTGTTCAAAATGGGTGTCGATTCAGTTATGACTGACAAGCCCAATCTAGCTATCAAAGTAGCAACCGAGTTTGGCTATAGGAGTTAATACTCACACATCTATTGCCCACTCGGAATGGACGCTTCCATCATTCCAATCACATAGCAATTTGCAAAAGGATCCTCACTCGGTCCGGTTTCTCCATAGGCCCAGAAGCTTGGGTTATAGAAGGATTCAGTTGGGGATATGTGGAATTCATAGCTAGCAGTCGCAACTGGCGTGCTGGGATATTCCAATAGATACAATTGTGCAGAACACTGAATTCCCGTACTGGTTGGGCGAATCTGGATGGTAATTTTGTGCCAGGCATCCCCTGTCAAGGGCCCAATGTGGAAATAACTGCCTTCAAAAGGACTTCCATTATCATATTCACCCTGAGGATACCAATGCGAGACGAAGAACTCGTAATCAGGTTCATTATTGACCTCATATGGTCTTTTTCGAACCATAACTGTTATCACGTCAGCTTCGTCATTGGTCGCATGTGAGTCATAATCATAGCGAAGTGTGAGATTCGGCCCAAAATAATCTACTGGATACGAGGGTGCCTTGAATTCATAGGCCATATCAAAGGTATTTCCTAGATCAATTCTCCAAGTTGCATCAGCCTGTCTTTGTTCTTCTTCATACCCATTGGTTGAATAGTAAGGGGAATTATCACGCTCTGGTTTCAGGTATGTCGTATCATAGGTTTCAGTGGGATCAGAAACAGAAATCCATTCAGGCAACTCCCCTTCATCGCTATAGTTGTACATATAAAACCAATCGAGGTCTGTAAGTTCATTGAAATCAATACGTAGCGAATCTCCTGCTTGGTCGGCAAGCTTCGCATCAGGAGGATAGACTGATTCAGGGTCGATTTCCTCATCATCTTCAAAATACTGGCTCAAGAAATTACAGGAGGTAAACAACGTACCCAATCCAATGAATAACAGTAGAACAACGATGCTCTTTTTCATGGGGTTCCCCTTTCTATAGTTCAATATTTATTGCTATACAAATTTCCTCCTCTGTATACAAGTATAGCACATGAATTCGAAACCTATAGAGCAGGAAAAGTGATAGAAGGAAATTGGTTAGGTTGCGAAATGTACCTATGTACCGTATGCTAAAGATGCATATACTTTCACCAACAAAGGGGAAGGCATGAAAAGAATTACCACTCTCTTGGTTCTCTGCCTCATGGCAGTATCGTTCCCTGCATTCGCGGGAATTAGCAAAGGCACCATTGCCGGGTTTTATACTTTTGAATCGTATGACCAGACCATCACCTATTCAGCAGGATCGGTAGACGCAGAAGGAACAGCTAGAAGTGCTGGGATCATTTTCAAAGGTTCCTATTACCGTCCAGGAAATAATCTTGGATTCAGCTACAATGCTCGTATCGGGAAATTACTCTCAAGCACAGTGAATGGCACAGAACAAGATGTTTCTGATGCAAAATTGGGTTGGGATGCGGGTACGGCCTTTACCTATCAAATTCCTGTGACCTACGATTCGTTTGCAGAATTCGGAGTCGGAATTCAAGTTGCCACGGCTTCGGAAACAGTGGGAACAGCAACATCGGAAGTGGTACTCCTCTATGGGGCGGCCTTTGCTGAATTGAACTATACACTTGATCCAAGCATGTTTGTGAATGTCGGCCTAAATCTCTATGTACCGGTCTGGGGAATCACCCAAGTTACTTCAGGAAGCACCACCTATGTTGGGCAGATAACCTCCACGGGATTAACCATCGCCCCATATGTAGGTATTTCTTTTGCCTACTGAACAATCAGCCAAGAAAAATATAGCTCAGGATTCTAATTGAATCCTGAGCTACTCTTTGAAAAGTTAAAACAAATTATTTAAGGAGCTTATCAACATCCATATGCTCGGACTCGATGTCCTTGAAATATTTGTACGTTGAAACTTTGAGTTCTCCACAGGAGGCTTCATCACATACGATAATAGCTTGATCATGGAGTTGCAGAGCACTGCAAGTCCAGCTTTGGCTGACTCCACACTCGATGGTAGCCTGCAAAGCACGAGCCTTGTTGTGACCATTCACCAAAATCATGACTTCCCTACTATCTGTAACAGTCTTTACCCCAACGGTTAGAGCTTGGGAGGGGACTTTATTCAAATCATTATCGAAGAAGCGGCTGTTCATGACCTTTGTATCGTATGTCAAAGACTTGATACGGGTCTTGCTCTTAAGCGAGGAGAATGGTTCGTTGAAAGCAATGTGCCCATCAGCGCCAATACCACCAAGGAACAGCTCAATACCACCATAGGAGGCAATAGCTGCTTCATAAGCAGCACACTCGGTCTCAAGATCTTCAGCCATTCCATTAAGGATATGAACATTCTCTTCTTTTATATCAATATGGCTGAAGAAATTCGTCCACATGAAGGTATAATAGCTTTGCTCATGGTCCCTAGGAAGACCGACATATTCATCCATATTGAAGGTAACGACATTGGCAAATGAAACATAGCCTTCTTTATTCAATCTAATCAGTTCAGCATAGGTCCCCAGTGGAGAAGAACCGGTGGGAAGTCCCAGAACAAATGGTTTTTCTTCAGTCGGGCTAAAGTCCTTGATCCTGTTGGCTATATACCGAGCAGCCCAGAGGGAAAGACTTTCAAAATCGTTTTCGATAATGACACGCATAACGCACTCCTTGTCGTTTCATCATACCCATAAAGATAATACTGGACAACCATCAGAAGGCTTCTTTGATGATGCCCCCACACAATATTCTATCCCCTTCATACAGCACCAATGATTGACCTTCAGTAGCAGCTTTCACTGAATCGGAAAAAACCGCTGTGATAGTTCCATCATCATTTTGGTGGGCGACGGCATGAGTGGGAAATCCAGTCGAACGAATCTTAGCCAATACTTCAATCTGCCCTACAATCTTATCACATCCGCTGAATACCACCTGATCTGCGGTGACAGTGCTCTGTAAGGTATCTTCACTATATCCAACGACTACTTCATTGGTCTTTGCGTTGAGTTGAAGAACGTAGAGTGGCTGTTCAGCGGCAATACCCAGGCCTCTTCTCTGGCCTATGGTATAGTGCCAAATTCCATCATGGGTCCCCAGAATATCGCCAGCTTTGTTTACGATATTTCCCTTGTGGGTTTCTACATCCAGAAGGTCGGTGTAATCACCATCATAGAAGTCCTGGCTTTCATCCTGATACACCTTATGGAAACCTTGCTCTACATCAATGGCGCGTACGTCTTGTTTGGTCATTCCCCCCAATGGGAAAAGCGTAGTTGCCAGTTGCTCTTGAGACAGACGATACAAGAAGTATGACTGGTCTTTCTTCAAATCAACCGCTCGAGTAACTGCAAAACGCCCGTCTTTCTCAGTGATCTGGGCGTAATGTCCGGTTGCAAATTTATCGAAGACCAATCCACATTGGCGGGCGTAATCGACCATAGCACCGAATTTGATCTTGGCATTGCACCAGACACAAGGATTCGGGGTACGGCCATCCATATATTCATTTTTAAAATTGGAAAGCACTACTTCTTCGAACTGATTACTGAGTTCGAGCACATGATGCTCAATTCCAATTTTCTCACATATTTTTTTTATGGCTTTGATATCTTCAGTTTTATCGGGAGCAAAACAACTGGTAGAGCCGATCGGTC
>QJZS01000058.1 GCA_003247345.1 Spirochaetales bacterium | reverse complement strand
ATGAGCATCAATAAAAGTCATAGAAGTTCCTCCTCATTTTCTGTACCCTACAAGTCTTTAAGGGTGCCGTCAATGGAGAAAAAATTTTAAGAATGTCAAAAAATGATACAACTTTGTCAAAACTATCTTACTGGCAAGGAAGACAAAAGCCCCTCAGACTACAGCTACTTACTATCACAAATGGAGGATTTCTGAATGAAAAAGTTTATTGCTTTGCTTCTCATTGCAATCATTGCAATGGGAACAGTATTTGCAAATGGCTCACAAGAATCAGCAAAAGCTGATGGTCCGAAGTCATTACGTATTTCTTGGTGGGGCGGTGATTCACGTCACACTCCAACCCTTGCTGCTATGGATGCTTATATGGCTGCTAATCCCAATGTTAAGCTGGAAGGTGAGTACAGTGGTTGGGATGGGTATTATCAGAAAATAGTTACCCAGATTGCCGGAGGTACTGCCGCAGACATTATCCAAATTGACCAGCCATGGTTGTCAGAGCTTGCTTCCAAGGGAGATGTATTCACTGTCATTGACAACTCAATGATTGACCTTTCCCAGTTCGATGCATCGTTCTTGAAGAACTATTGTACCTATGATGGCAAATTGATGGGTCTTCCAACTGGAACCAACGTAAATACATTCATCGTTGATGCCAAAATGCTTTCAGATTTCGGTATTGATCCAAATACCAAATGGACTTGGGACAATATCATCAGCGAAGGCAAAAAGATTCACGAGCAGGACGCTTCCTCTTACTTCAGCAGTGCAACCCCTGATATCCTCCGTTTCTGGTTCGAAATCTATATCGCCCAGCTTGCTGGAAGCGTAGTTAATTCCGACAAGCAGGTTGCATTCACAGAGGAGCAGGGAACTCAGGCTTTCACCTACTTCAAGCGCTGGATCGACGAAGGTATCATTGCTCCCTTTGCACAGACTTCCTTGTTCTACCAGAAATTTGGTGAGAATCCTGATTGGGTCAATGGAAAGACAGCAACTGCTTGGACTTGGGTAAGTTCTATGGGTAAAGACATTGGTTCCAGACAGAACTTTGAAACCCGTCAGTTCCCTGTCATGGACGGTGCTGTGAATACTGGTGTACTTATGAGACCTTCTCAAATCTTTGTTGTGAATAATGCTTCCAAGAACAAGGATGAGGCTATCAAGGTCCTGAACTACTTGTTCACCGATCCTACTGCTATCGAGAAACTCGGTCTTGCACGTGGTATTCCTTCAGCAGCAATCGGTCGTGAAATCCTTGCTTCCAAGGGCTTGATCACCGAAATGTCTGAAAAAGCTACCAACGAAGGTATTGCTCAGGCCGGCGATCCTCAGAGTGTGTACCAGATGAACAGCGAAGTTATCCAGACCATGCAGGATGTCATTGATGAATTCGGTTTCGGCAAACTCACTCCAGCAGAGGCTTCTGCCAAGATGATTCAGAATCTCAAGGCTACTTTGGCTACTATGTAATTCAATTCTTGCCATCCGCTGAAAGGCGGGTGGCACGTGTATAAGGGAAAAAGATGTTGTCACGAAAACGCTTTAATTACACTGGGTATTTATATATCCTACCATGGGTCCTTGGGTTCTTGCTGCTGCAGCTTGTTCCCTTGATCAACTCCTTCTGGTACTCCTTTACTCAGTTTCAGTTGCTTGGGAGTCCGAAATTCCTCGGACTAGCCAACTACAAGAAGATTTTTACCGCAGATCCAACGTTTTATCAGTCCTTGAAGGTAACTTTCTACTATGTTTTGATTGCAGTACCTCTCAAGATTGGGTTTGCTCTTCTTATTGCAATTATTCTCAATCAGAAGATTAAGGGTATCAATTTGTTCCGTACCCTTTACTATATTCCTTCCATCCTCGGTGGTAGCGTAGCTATCAGCGTACTCTGGAAATATCTGTTCATGAACAAAGGTGTTATCAATAACATCTTGTCCACTGTTGGTATTGGTGCAATTGATTGGCTTGGTAATCCAAGCATTGCTTTGGGAACCATCAGTTTGGTTACCGTTTGGCAGTTTGGATCTTCCATGCTCCTTTTCTTGGCAGGATTGAAACAGATTCCAATCAGCCATTATGAGGCGGCAAGGATCGATGGAGCCGGGACGATGAGGATATTTTTCCAGATTACCTTGCCTGAGCTTTCTCCTATCGTGTTGTTCAATTTGATCATGCAGATGATCAATGCTTTCCAAGACTTCACCAGTGCATTTGTTATCACCCAAGGTGGTCCACTTAAGTCAACCTACCTCTACGGTCTTATGCTGTATGATCAAGGATTCAAATTCTTCAAGATGGGATATGCATCGGCTCTGTCTTGGATCCTGTTTGTCATCATCCTGTTCTTCAGTAGTATGACGTTCCGTAGTTCTGAGTCCTGGGTACATTATGGAGATTCGCTATGATCAAGAAATCCAGTCTAACATCTAAACTTATTTCATATTTCTTTTTGATTGTCTTGGCATACGTCATGATCTACCCCTTGCTTTGGATGATCGGGGCTTCCTTCAAGACCAACCAGGAGATGTTTGGTACGGTAGGGATTCTTCCAAAGGATCCTGTATTCGGAGCATTCTCCGCAGGATGGCATGGGACCGGTCAGTATGGATTTTCCACTTTCTTGACCAACACGTTCCTCATGGTAGTGCCGACCGTCATATTCACAGCCATTAGCTCCGTATTGGTAGGGTATGGGTTTGCAAGATTCGATTTCCCGCTGAAGAAACCTCTGTTCTTCATCATGCTTTCCACGTTGATGTTGCCCGCTACGGTCATCATCATCCCTCGATATATTTTCTTCAAGCGTCTTGGTTGGTTGGATACATATCTTCCATTCATCGTTCCTGCCATATTGGGGAGTTTTCCGTTCTTTAATTTCATGATGGTACAGTTCTTCAGAGGACTGCCGGTAGAGATTGATGAATCTGGAAAACTTGATGGATGCAATAGTTTTACCATTT
This sequence comes from Spirochaetales bacterium, assembly GCA_003247345.1. GTDB lineage: Bacteria > Spirochaetota > Spirochaetia > Sphaerochaetales > Sphaerochaetaceae > Sphaerochaeta. Next base: position 4,428 of record QJZS01000058.1, on the reverse strand, counting down.
TGAAGGATCTCTTACTGCCGTTGTGTAAATCAGCAATTTTCTCAGTCATCGTTTTCCAATTTGTCTGGACCTGGAATGACTTCTTGAATGTCTTGATTTACATAAGCAGTGTTGCAAAATACCCTGTGGCCCTCGGCCTCAGAATGACGATGGATATTTCGACTGAGTTCGATTGGAACCAGATTATGGCAATGAGCTTGATATCTATCACACCGCCAATCATTCTGTTCTTCGCAGCGCAGAAATACTTTGTTGAAGGTATTGCAACGACTGGAATGAAAAACTAGTTACGATTCTCTTCGGAGAGGTATTCGCATGGTGACCGTTACCCCATGGCCTTCCGTGCTCGCAACGACAATAGGGGACTTCCCTTGGGTGTAAAGCATCAATCGCTTGTTGATGTTCATAAGCCCGAGGGAACTTTTTTTCTTCAAGGCATCTGTTTTTGCTTCATTGATCGCCACCACGTCTTCGGCTTTCATGGACTTCCCATCGTCAGATACCACCACTTCCATCATGCCGTCCACAAGGGAGGCTTTTAGTCTAATATTCAGGATGTACCCATCTCTGAATCCATGGTTGAAGGCATTTTCCAAAACAGGTTGGAATATCATCGCAGGTACCATGACATCCAGAAGTGTTTGGTCGATTTCCTCGGTATAGGTAAAGGCATCCTTGAAGCGTATTTGTTGGAGCTGGATGTAGTATTTTGTTTGTTCCAATTCCTTCTTAAGGGTAACTCCTGAAAAATCATCCACTTGTAGGGAGTATTTCAGCAATTTGGACAACAGTTGGATCATGGTCGATACGTCGTTTTCCCCTGATGCGAGTTTTACGGCCCGCCAGTTGATGGTATCCAGTGTGTTGAACAAGAAGTGTGGGTTTATCTGCATTTGTAGTGCACGATATTCCATAGCTTCGGTCTGCCAACGTAGGTAATCTTGTTCAAGGAATGTCTTGATAACATGGTGATTCAGATAATCGAAAATGTTACCGTAGTGTTCACTTTCCTCGTCTTCAGTAAAATCAGTATCGCCGACTTGTGAGAGTTGCTTCATGACATTTGCCAGGAATTTTCGTTCTTGGCGGTTCGTACGGTGGGTGAGAAAAAGACCGAGAAACAATGCGATGATGGTTAGGGCAATGGTATAGAAAAGAAGGGTAGTTGAAAGTCTGTACATCATAGGTTTGTAAATGCCCAATGTATATTGCCATCCGTATTTTCCTGAGGTAGCGTGAAAATAGGTCATATCGTCAAAAGGGTACATCTCCGGATTTTTAACATTTGAAAACAATAGGTTTCCATCACGATTTCGTACCGTCAGTATTTCGCCTTCCTGGAAATTGTATGCCTCAGCTAAGGCTTGTTCATCTATATCAAGAACGATGACCCCAATACGTGCATTCGATTGATTGGTTATGGGTGTCAAAATGCGGATGATCGATTGCTCAAGCGGCGTATCTTTTTTCAGTACAACTTGTTCCGTATAACTTGTATTTGCTTGTGGAAGATTGACGTACATATCATACCAACTTGAATCCTCCATATAGGGGAGATACGAGAAGGCAAGGTCGCTCGATAGGACTAGTTGCATAGGATTGTCCAAATATACATAAATGTCATGGATATAAGGTCTAGCGTTTGTCGGAGCAGCAAGAAATGAACGAATCAAACGGTACTCGCGGTAGTTGTCCAAACTGATCTCATCATCTTGCTGCAGTATTCGTTGTAGTCTCTGCATGATCTCAGGGTTCGTGCTGAACATCAGACTCAAACTGTCCATTTCATCAAGTATGACATCATAATAGGCTTGAACTTCTTCCAATTTCAGGTTTGCCTGAGTGACGGAATTGCTTCTTATAAAATTCTGGGTCAGAAATGTAGCCCCGAATCCCAGCAGTACTGCCACGATAACAAGGGGTAAACTATGCCTGAGGAAAATTCGCACGATTCTGGTGTTCATAAACCAAGCTCCTTGCGAAGTTGTTGTGGACTGGATCCCCAATATTTGCGGAAGGTTCTGCAAAAGTTTTGAGTATCCTGATATCCCAAAGCAAGGGCGATTTCCTTGTTTTTATACCCAACTTTGCTCAAGAGCATCTGCTTTGCTACTTCCATTTTATGAGAGAGCAAATATTCTTGGAAATTCTGGTTGGTTTCTTCTTTGAAAAGTCTGGAAAGGTAACTGGTGGTAACTCCTAATTCTGATGCAATGTTCTGTAGTGTACAGCTACTCAGTTTCTTTTCGATGATGGTCAGGGTCTTGGCAATCAAAGGATTGGATGGATCGAAGGATGAGGTATTGTTGATTTGGACTGTTTTGCCGTCGAGAACTTCACGAATTTTCTCAAAGGTTTTTTTAATTTCATCAAAGGACGAAGGTTTTACAAGATACTCCTGTACTCCGTAACTGATAGCCTCTTTTGCGTATGTGAAGTCATCATAAGCACTCATAATGCAAAACTGGGGTACTGAAGGCAACGCTTTCAGTTCCTTGATCAGTTGCAATCCTGTCATAAAAGGCATGCGAATATCAGTTAATAGGACATCTGGTTTTTCGTTTCTACAAAACGCGAGGGCACTTCGTCCGTCAGTAAATGCTCCTATTACGGAAAAGCCTACGGACTCCCAAGGAAAATAGTTTTGAAGGCCTTCCAAGAGTTCTTTCTCATCATCAACAATTACAAGTGTGTACATAGATTAGGAGTACACTATTTTTTTGAAAATGTCAAAAAAAGATACTGAATGTCAAGCATCTCAAGCTGGCGCGAGCGATTGGGAAAAAGCAGAATAGAAAGCACTGAGAGGAGAATAAGAATGAAAGAAACCCGAATTTGTATCATTGGGGGTGGTAGCCGATTATGGGCTATTCAGTTCATGAAAGATCTTGCGTACAATACCATGACCCATGGGACTCTCGTTTTGTACGATATTGATAAAGAAGCTGCTCGTAACAATGTAACCGTTGCGAATCAGATATTGAAAGTCAATGATAGTGAAGGTCGTTTCAACATTGTTGCCATTGATGATATTCAAGAGGCTCTTACCGGTTGTGATTTGGTAATCATTTCAGTGGAACCAGGAAATACAGAGTGCCGATTTGGAGATCTTAAACTACCTGAAGAATATGGGATTTTGCAATCTGTTGGCGATACAACAGGCCCTGGTGGTATTATGCGTGCTCGCCGTTCACTTCCTCTTTTCTTTGATTTTGCAAAAAAGATTGAGCAGTACTGTCCGGATGCATGGGTTATCAACTACACCAATCCTATGACACTCTGTACTGCTGCCCTTTATAAAGCTTTCCCTGGTATCAAGGCTCTTGGTTGTTGCCATGAGGTATTCCATACACAGAACTTCCTAGCTGAAAAAGTTGCCCAGTGGTTTGATGTTCCTGTTCCAGATAGAAGAGAGATCAAGATTGATCTTACAGGTGTCAACCACTTCACGTTTGTTACAAAGGCAACGTGGAAGGATAAGGACTTGATGCCAAAGCTCATTGAGCTTGCAAATAATGCAGAGACGTATGCGGATGGGACTGAAGTTGCACAAGAGCGATACAAGAATGAGAAGTGGTTTGACTGCGACCAGAAGATTGCGCTGAGTTTCCTCAGGGATTTTGGTGCTCTTGGGGCAGCAGGTGATAGGCACCTCTCCGAGTTTGTTCCCTGGTTCCTAACCAGTGATGAGAATCTCCAATCATACGGGGTTATCAGAACGCCATACGAATGGAGAGTAAAGAGCGCAAAAGAGAAGAAGGAACGTACCTATAAAGATGAGGATTTGAAGGCTGAGCTTTCCGATGAGGAAGGCGTTGATATCATGCGTTGTTTGATGGGAGATAAGTCTATGATTACCAACATCAACAGACCGAATGAAGGCCAGATCAGCTATCTTCCCAAAGGTCGTATTGTTGAAAGCAATGGTGTTCTTTCTGAAGACTCAATCCGCCCGATTGTTGCTAATGATCCTCCACTCTCTGTACAGAACCTCATCAAGCAGGTCAGTGATGTACAGCAAATGGTTCTTGATGCAGTATGGGCAGAGGATGATGAAGCGCTCTTCTCCGCATTCCTTTCTGATCCTCTGATGAACATCAGCAGAGATAAGGCGAGAGAATTGTTTGATAAGATGCTGATAGCGTCTGCATTGAAGTATTGATTGAAGAAACAACAATAGAAATATGATACAACAGGCATCCGAGAGGATGCCTGTTGGTTGATGATAGTTAACGAATGATACACCAAACATGAAACTCAAAGTCATCAAAACTGTATACACGAGAAAATTGTTTTCGATTTATGCTACCTATATGATAGATAACTTGAAACTGAATTGATTGTACTCCCCAGGGTGATTCCTTAGCTACCTATACGGTAGATAACCTCAATTCTTTTGTCTGGCGTGACGATGAATATTTCTAAGCT
>QJZS01000202.1 GCA_003247345.1 Spirochaetales bacterium | reverse complement strand
CAACAACCGTTTCCAGAACTTCCAACCCATTGCACACATGGCTGTTGACAAGCACCTTATTTTCATCGGTGAAAATTCCAAGTACAAAAGTGCTGAAGAGATCATCACTGCATTGAAGAACGGTGAAAGAATGGTCCTTGGTGGATCCAAGGGTGATGACATCGCTTGTCATGCTGCTTTGATCAAGGAATTGGGTATCACAGAAGATCAGCTTTCCTATATCGCACATGACTCCACAAGTGGTGCAATCACTGCAATTCTTGGTGGTCACGTTGATCTTTTAATCTCCAAGCCTGCTGCTGCTTCCCAGTATGTTGAAGCTGGTAAGTTGACTCCTGTTCTCGCACTTTCCACTTCTCGTTTCCCTGGAAACCTCAGTGGTGCTCCAACCTTGAGCGAACTCGGCTACAACAATGTTGAAGTTCCCAACTGGAGATCTGTTGTTGCTCCTAAGAGCATGAGCCCTGAAGCTGTTGCATACTGGAGTGATGTAATGGGTAAGGTCAGTGCAAGCTCTGCATGGCAGGATGGATATATCGCCAAGCAGAAATTGCTTGCTGATTACATGGATAGCGAAACTTACAGAGCCTATGGCATGAAGTTCCAGGCTGACTATCTTGCTTCCATCGGAAAGACTGAATAGTTTTTAAACTGAATGTGAGCATCATTATTTGGGGATGGAGAATACTTTCTTCATCCCCATTTACGTAAGGTTTGTTATAATGATTGATAAAGGGGGACATATGAAACGTGTTGCATTGATACATACGGTACGACCTGTGTTAGGAAGTTTTTCCCAGCTGTTGGAAGAGGTGGTAGGGGAGAAACTGAAGATCCATAATATACTGGATGATTTTCTCGCAACCGATCCTGCAGAAATCGGATATTTCTCCTTGGAAAATAGACAGCGATTGTTTAATGACTTGCAATCTTGTGCGCTTACCAAGCCTGATATCATCGTAGTGACCTGTTCTACCCTTACTCCTACGGTGCAATTGATACGTCCGTTCATTGATGTCCCTGTGGTAGCAATTGACGATGCAATGACCGAAAGAGCCGTACGAATCGGCAATAAGATTATGGTTGTTGCAACGGCAATGAGCACCCTTAAGCCTACGGTAAGCAAGCTTGAGCAGGAAGCAAAGATTGCCAATGTAGAGATAACCACTGATGTGGTTGACAACAAACCGGCATATACAGCGATGCAGGCCGGTGATATGGAAACCCATGACCGTCTGGTCTTGGAAATGATCAAGCAAGTGAAAGGATATGATTGCATCGTGCTCGCACAAGCCTCCATGGGCCATTTGCAAAAACAAGCAGAAGAGATAGCAGGAGTGCCTGTTCTTGCTTCTCCCATCCTTTGCTGCGAGAAAGTAAAGAAAATGTTAGAGGAACAAAGTACATGAAGGAAAATATCCAACAGTTCTGTAGAATGGGAATCGTGCTTTCTATGGCATACCCTTCCTGTGTAAACAGTGAAGAATCTTATAAGACGGCACTGAAGAAGATTTTGGTGGATTCCTTCTTTCAAGTTGTTGAATTGGGCCATTTGCCTTTTGAATCACTCAATAAGAGTGTTCCGTTTGCAATACAAACTGCCCACTGTGATGCAACCTATAGCGGACATTCCTTGTTGTTTTCAAAAAAATTGAATATCAATAGTTTGGATGAAGACGAAAGACAAGCAGCCGTCAACGCTTTGAAAGAGGGCATTGATGAAGCTTACCTATTAGGTACAGAGGAATTCCAATTTCTTTCACGCGGTTACGAAGTTGGAAAGGAAGCCCAATATCTTGATGCCCTGATTAAATCCACCAAGGAGGTATGTAAATATGCTGCTTCAAAGGGGGATATGCCTGTCTGTTTGGAAGTGTTTGACCATACCATCGATAAGAAATCATTGTTGGGGCCGGCAAATCTTGTCCGCCAATATGCCGAGGCTATATGTCCGGAGCATGATAATTTTGGAATTATGATCGATTGCTCCCATATTCCGATGATCGGTGAAACAGTTGATGAAGCAGTTGACCCGGTTAAGCCCTATATTCGTCATGTGCATGTAGGAAACACACTCATCAGTGACCCGTCCAACCCAAGTTATGGGGATCTCCATCCTAGATTTGGCTTTCCTGGGTCTGAGAATGATACAGAATACCTCTCGTCTTTCTTGCAAAAGATGAAAGACATCGGATACCTGTTTGAGGGCGGTCAGAATATCCTTTCCTTTGAGGTGAAACCCCAGGCAGGGGAAGATGAAGATCTGGTAGTGGCCAATGCAAAGCGGACACTCATGGATGCTTGGAGGCTTGTACAATGAAATTAGGCAAAACTAATATAGAGGTCTCCTCGATTGCTCTAGGTACTTGGGCGATGGGTGGAGGAGATAGTTGGGGCACCAGTGATGAAACAGAAAGTATCAGAACAGTACATAAGGCATTAGAAAAGGGCATCAATTTCATTGATACAGCTCCTGCCTATGGCAATGGGCTTAGCGAGGAACTTCTTTCCAAAGCGTTGAAGGGCCGTCGAAATGAATGCATTTTGACTACCAAGTGCGGTTTGATTTGGGGAGCGAATGATGAAGGCTCGGTACATAAAGAAAGAGATGGGGTGACAATACGCCGCAATCTCAGCAAAGAGAGCATCATTCAGCAAGTTGAAGATAGCCTAAGGAGATTGCAAACCGATCATATTGACTTGCTCCTCACGCACTGGCAATCGATTCCTCCTTTCTTCACTCCTATCGAAGAAACAATTGATACTTTGGAAAATCTGGTAAGGATGGGAAAAATTAGAAGCTATGGCGCATGCAATCTGACCCTCGCCCAATTGGAGGAATACCAAAAATATGGGAACCCTTCCTTGATTCAGGAGCGTTTCAGCTTGCTTACTCGCACTAAAGAGGATTTAGCTGCATATTGTGAGCATGAAGACATTACCTTCCAAGCCTACAGCCCTCTTGAACGAGGGCTTCTAACGGGGAAGGTTGATCTCTCTACGGAGGTAGTTGGGAGTGCAAAGGCTTCGATCTCATGGTATCAGAAAGAGAATAGGGCCTCGGTCATCCAACTTCTTGATTCCCTGAAAACTATGGCAGAGAAGTATAATTGCACAGTGGGTTCGCTGGTAATTGCATGGACAAAGATGGCAACTCCTACCATGAATGTGCTCTGTGGTGCAAGAAAGGTTGTACAGATAGAGGAAAACAGCGAAGCCTTAGCTGTTTCTCTAAGCAATGAAGATTGGGCTTTCATTGATGACTTAGCAAAAACCTTGATTACAAAATAGTTATTAATTGAATATTCAAAAAAAGAGTCACAGTCAAAATGAACTGTGGCTCTTTTCGTACACGCTACTGGTATTAAAGCCAAATTTGGATGCTAGGCATTCTTACCACTTTTTAAATACTCCACCTTCCATTTCATAACCAGGCTGGAGCACACTGAATCGGCGCACTTTCTGACCAGGAACATCTGACCAGATGAGCCTACAGTTCTTTGCGACCATCTTTAAATTTCTTAAATCTGCAATATTCTCATCAGGTCGCCCTTCTACAGCAATAAAGTCACCCATGAGTCCTTTCTTGAGGGATCCCGTGATATGGGAAATCCCACATAATTCTGCGCTGTTGAATGTAGCAGCCTTTATTGCTTGTAATGGTGATAACCCTGCTTTAGTAAGTAACTCTACTTCATGAACTGTTGCATTTGTCCCATCGATTGGATCAGAGGGAAGCAAATCGGTTCCGCAGCATATCTTTACATTATTTTGTACAGCATATTGTATGCTTTGCATGTGGGTCTTGCCAGCTTCCTTGCTTTTCTCGATTTGATGGATTGGACAGTTGAGAGATTGTAAGTAGTCCACACCATTGGAAACACAAAGGGTAGCAATCAGATACGTTCCTTTTTCTGCCATTAACTTTGCTGTTGATTCGGTCATATGGTAGGCATGTTCTACAGAATCGAGTCCAAGTTCGACAGATTCACGTATTGCTTGATCGGAAGACAAATGGGCGGCGACTTTTTTTCCTGCTGCGTGGGCAGTCTCGATAACCGCTGCCAATTCTTCATTGGTTATTTGCTTCCCTTCAAGACTCTCAACGGCTCCGGCAAGGCCACCTGTATAACATAACTTAATCATGTCGACGCCTTTGGCCAGTTGCTTCCGTGTTTCTTTCATGAATTCATCTTTGCCGGTACATTCGATCGAACCCACCGTATCATATCCATGTCCACCATGAGCTGTGAGAATGCTTCCACATGCAATGATATTTGGTGCACAAAGGAGGTTTTTGGATACTGCCTTCTTAAGAGCAAGATCAAAATCATCTGCACCACCGACATTTCTAATCGTGGTAACCCCGCAATTCAGTGCTTCTGCAGCGCGACGATATGCTACAAGTGAACGGTAGGCAGGCCCCCAGAAATCAATTTTTAAAGGAGGGTAGGGCAATTCCAGGTCTAAGTGAGAATGAACATTAAAAAGTCCAGGCAAAAGAGTATATTCTTTTTTCAAATCCAGAATATTGTCATTTTCACCGGCTTCTTTCAACAATTCTTCATCCATTGTACCGCAATAATAGATGAAATCTTTGTCGTAACCCTCTTCTATATGCTCCAATACCAGCATCCCATCTTCAATTGCTGGGCTGCCTGTGCCATCTACGATACGGCCGTGGATTAAATACGTTCTTTTCATGTGCACTTTCTCCTTTGTAAATATTTTCTACTCTGGGTCAGGTTAGTATGAAATCAGCAATCAGAAGAATTATTCAACGTACTGCCGATTTCCTGTTTTGTTATTTCTTTTTCCCTGCACGAAGTTCAGCCGTTTTAGCTTTATTTATTTGACCGTTTTCTATGCATACTTTATAAATAGACTCTGCAGCTTCAAGCGAAACATAGCCTTCCAGTACATCTTCCAGTACTGCTGCTGGATCTCTTTTTACTGGATTGCCATAGCCGCCACCACCACCGGATATACAATACATAGCATCTCCGACTTTCACAGCAGCACGATAGGTTCCGACTTTTTTCTCCCTATCGGTACCAGGGAAAAGGAGCATGGTGATAGACTCTGTATCTTGACCACCATCCAAAGCCCATGTACGGGTTTTAGTTTTTTTGGTAACAGTTAGGAATTCACCATCTTGGGTAAACCGGATATGACGTTCAGTCCCGAGTCCGCCTCGTTGACGACCGGCGCCGCCGCTGTCAGTGCGTAGGGCTAACGATTCCATACTCATACCGGTCTTCATTTCCATCACCTCGATAGGAGTATTACGTACGAGAGCACCTGAGAGGTGGTTTACAGCATTAGCTCCGTCTGCATGTGCGGTAGCGCCCCAACCGACAGGATCATTGTTGGAAACTGCATACATGGCTCCGGTTTTAGGATTGGTGCCAACCATCATGAATCCCGGGGTGTCACCGCCGCTTGATGCCGCTAGAAGATCAGGCATGCCCTGAGCCAATGCCTTGTAGATCAGATCCAAAGCCAAGTGGGAGGTCCACAAGGTATAGGTAGCTGCTGGATATACGGCATGACATATTGTCCCCTCTGGAGCAATAACCTCTAATGCACGAGAATACCCGGCATTACTGGGTGCATGTGGATTTGTCAGGGAACGCAAAACGAATTTACAAACGGTTTCTGTGAGACCGAACGGCATGTTGATCGGTCCACGCGTCATTTTTGCCGAATCTGAAAAGTCGCACGTCATTCCCTTGTCGTCCAAAGTGACTTTCACATGGAGGCGTACAGGATCATCGGTAATACCATCGTCGTCTACCCAATCTTCTGCTTCCCATGTCCCTTGAGGTAATTTTGCCAATTCGCGACGGGTGGTTAAATCACCATGTTCGAGGAAGTGATCAATAGCAGTATCGAGTGCTTCTTTACCGAATTTTTTCAGGATTGCATTTAAGCGTTTCTCCCCGGTATGGGTTGCTGCAACCTGGGCTTCAAGATCTCCCTTTACTAAATCAGGCATACGTGAGTTGAAGCTGATCAGTGAAAGAATTTCTTTATCCAACTTGCCCTTTTTATAAATTTTCGTACATGGGAAAATTAAACCTTCTTGGTGCATATCGGTAGAATCCAAAACATAACCAGGATCCTTAGCTCCCAAGTCCATCCAGTGGGCCCGGATACAGGTATAGGCAAAGGGGGTTTTCCCTTCCGGTGCAAATACCGGTGCAAACAAAGTTACATCAGAAGTATGGGCACTGTTCCAGTAGGGGTAGTTCATCAGCAAGATATCACCAGGATTAAGGTTCTCCACTCCAATAAATTCAACCCCTTTCTTGATGGCGTAGTCGTTAGCACCGAGGAACAATGCCAATCCGGGAGCTTCTGCGATAAGGTCCAGTTTTGCATCATATATAGAGATTCCGAAATCTAGTACTTCATAGATAACGGGGTTAAACGCTGTACGAATCAGAGTTCGCTGCATTTCTTCTGCTGCAGAAATGAGGTAACTTCGAATAATTTCGGTTTTGGCTCCTTCTAGACTCATACTTGGGCCTCCTTCTTGCGATTGGTGGTTATGATAAGGTGGCCATAATCGTTGACCAAACAAGTCTGGTCTCCGTGGATTACGGTGTTACTAGTACCTTCCTCGACAATGGCTGGACCTTTGAATGTATGTCCAGACGCTAATAGATCACGGTCATAGACCGTAAATGGCACAAGAGAGTGAACAGCAAAATCATACGCTTTACGAGTGTTTTTGATTGCCTTCTCAATAGATGCAGTCGCTACAGGTATCTTTTGCATGCTTGGTTTTGTGAGATGGCCGGTTCCACGTACGCGTAGGGCCACTACTTCAACTGTATCAGTCATTACATGACCATATCTCTCTAGATGTTGAGTATTAAAATCTGCAATAGCTTTTTCGATATCAAGTTGGGAGTCCACATCGATTTTTAAAGAGTGTTCTTGCCCTAGGTAACGTAGGTCTAGGATGTAATCAATATCTACTCCATCTTCTGTAAATCCCTGTTCTATCAATTGATCACGGGCTGATAGAGCTAGTTTTTTAAATCCCTCTTCGATTGCAGCTTTGTTTGCAGGGGTAAGTGGTCTGATATCTGTTTGTGCAAAATCTGCGGTAATGTCGGACATGAGCATACCATAGGCAGAAAAAGCTGCTGGGAATCTTGGTACAATGAGTTCCACAACATTTATTTCACGAGCTAAAAGCGGTGCAAGAAAACTCTGAAGGATCACGACCTCTGTCAACGGTGATTTCTCGAACGGCACCAACTGTTTTGGCAATGAGTACATCAAAAACTCCGGCTGCTACAGTGGTTGCATCGGTGTTTAGTGGGGTTGCCAGCTTTTCGGTTATAGCAGCAAGGCTTGCCTCCGCATCCAGTTGCATCTTTCCGCCTAGAAAATTATTAGGATCGAGATATCCTAATGCTAATGAGGAGTCAGTCGTGGTCGGGTCCGTCCCTCCACGGCCATAGGCAACAGGTCCAGGAACTGCCCCAGCACTTTGAGGTCCTACTTTCAAAAGACCGTCTTCAACGCGAGCAATGGAACCACCGCCGGTTCCGATACAGCGGATATCAAATATCGGCATAAGTACCGGGAAATGTTCCATATTGGCTTCATACAATACGATTGGTTTCTGCTCTTCAATTAAACTGGCATCCAAACTGGTCCCACCGTAATCCAGTGTCAGCAGTTGGTTTTTACAAAGGACTCGTGCTAACTCAGCCGAGCCAATCATACCTCCTGCAGGACCGCTCACTACTGTAAATATTGGTGTCTTTGCAGCAAGCTGTGCGGTCATGGCTCCACCGCTGGAACGCATGATCAAAAAGCTCCCTGCAAAGTTTTGCTTTTGGAGCGCTTCATTCAGAGCATTAATATAGCGTTCATATATAGGCCTGATATATGCATCAAGTACCGTGGTGGTAGTGCGTTCATACTCTCTGTATTCACGGGTAATTTCACAGGAAATAGAAACAGGAAGTTCTGGGCATACATCTCTTACGAGTTGTGCCACGCGTTCCTCGTGTTTTGCATTACGGTAGGAATGCAGCAAGCAGATAGCAATAGCTTCCACGCCTGCCGCTTGCAACTGTTTTGCAGCAGCGATTACCGATTCTTCGTCAAGGGGTTCAGTTTCACGTCCATCAAACTGCAATCGGCCTTTCACACCAACTCTATGACGACGTTTTACCAATGGTATGCCTTTGTTGTATGCAAAATTGAACATATCATACCCTGGTACATCTGCTCTTCCGATTTCAAACACATCTTCGAATCCTGCATTGGTAATGATACCAGTGATAGCCCCACGACGCTCAATGATGGCGTTCAATCCCAATGTAGTACCATGGACAAAAGTGTCTACTTGGTCGAGTGGGGTGCCAAGGCGGTTAATCGCATCCATAACACCATCAGCAGGCCTAGCTGGTGTAGTCGGGGCTTTTGCAAGACGCACGGCGCCTGTCTGCTGATCTAGCTCGATTGCATCGACAAACGTACCCCCGATGTCAACGGCGATACGGAATCTATTGGCGTTCTTAGTAACTTTCAATTTCTTCCTCCTGAGGATTCTACGTTAGGATAGATTTCTTAAATGCAGATAAACGGTATTTTTAGAAATCTCGAGTATTTCTGCTGTTTTAACTACGCTGTCTTTTAAATTGAAAATGCCTTGTTTGTGAAGTGAAGTAATAATTTCTTTATTCTTGTTATTTAAAGATATGCTGGTATCTTGTAAGATTTTATCTCGTTCTTGAGTAACTGATTTTGTGATTATATCCGCAATATCGTCCGAGAAATTTTCATTAGCTATTGTTTTTAAGGATTGTTTTACCGGAAAGAGCTGGGTAATTATATCTATAAGCGGAGTATTGAGATAGAAATTCATGCATACAAGACCTATGGTTCTGTCCCTTTCTCCTTTAATAGCTATCGTAGTTGAGTGCAAAGGTTCTCCTTTGCTGTTTGTGGTGAAATAGACTTCTGAAGAACTACTTTTATCTTTTTCAATCTTGTTCAGCATTTGAAGCGCCAAGTCAGTAATCGGTGCACCTTCTTTTCTCCCAGTGTGCAATCCGTTGATTACTTTAATTGCCGAATGATCAAGTGATTCTAAGGAGTGAAGAACAATTTCAACAGAATTCCCAAGATAGGAGCTTAATCCATCGAGAAATTGTTTGTATGACTCAAGAATTAATTGATCTATGGTTGATAGTTGTAATTTAATTGGAGACATAAGTTACACCTCTGCTAGTGAAATATGGCATAAGCTGAATATTTATGCAATAAAAAAATGAAATATATTTTAAAATTTTTAGGTGCAAAAAGCAAAAATACTAAAATTTAATTTATTAAAAT
>QJZS01000109.1 GCA_003247345.1 Spirochaetales bacterium | reverse complement strand
TTGGCAATGCCCCCCATCTCCTTGATGTACCGCAGTAGGTAAGGGGAAGGGATGGAGGTTTTGTTTTTCGAGTTGTTTTGCTAGCCATGCAATAGCAGGTTCATGTAGCAATGGAGTATGAGGAAATGACTTTCTTGTCGGTTCTGTTGGGTCAGATCCCTTAAACCCATGGATGTGCATAGCTTCTTCTGCTACATCATAATAGGGTTTTAAAGTTTCATACGTAAATGGCCAAGCGACAGTTGCCCTATCTTGGAACATATGGGAGAGAAAATCTTGATTCCTCAACCGAAATGCAGAGCCTCCGAAAAACTTACTACTCCCCCCATAGTTGTAATAGGACCTTGGCGTAAAAGCATTACCATACCCATCAAACCATTTCTCTTCAGGTTCATACCGCTTTTTGGCAATTACTTCGTCAGGATCCCAGTTTTCTGCTTCCTGTTTTAAAGGTCCTCCACGATCAAGAACAGCAATGCTTAAATCCGTATCACGTAAGGCCCAGGTAAAGGCACTTCCTCCCATACCTGCTCCAATTACGATGATATCGAATTGTTTTGTTTCCATATGCTCCTACAATGATTGCTCGGTTCTTGCGATGATATCGTCCTGCGTATCCTTCGAAAGAGTGTTGAAGAATGCTGAATATCCAGCAACTCGTACCACAAGATCTCGATGGTTATCTGGGTGCGCTTGAGCATCCAGCAAGGTCTCGCGGTCGACAACATTATACTGTACATGCCATCCATGAAGCCCTGCGAAGAATCCTCGAAGTAATGCTGCAAGCTTTACTTGGTTATTTTCATCTTCCAGAATGACCGGTGATATCTTCTGATTCAAGAGTACGCCACCCAAAATTTTATCAGTCGGAAGTTTGGCAATCGATTGGAATACAGCTGTTGGGCCTTTAACATCAGTGCCTCCAGATGGCGAACAGCCTTCTGCCAGAGGAGTCCCTGCATGACGACCATCCGGGGTAGCTGGTACGATTGCCCCTTGTGGTACATTTGCTGAGATGCTTGAGGTTCCAGCATAATACCTGCATCCAATCGGACCACGTCCATATCTGATAGTGTGGTATTTGTCCAGTTCCTCTATGTATGCCATATATGCTTTCCCTACTAGGTCATCTACATAATCATCATCATTGCCAAATTTTGGTATTTCATTGAGAATCCTTTGTCGAAGCTCTTCACCGCCTTCATCCTTGTAATCATTTTCCATATGTTTGAGTAATGCTTCAGCAGAAACTGATTTTTCTTCAAATACCATCCGCTTGATTGTGGCTAATGAATTACCAAGGTTAGCAATTCCTACTTGCAAACCCGAGACAAAATCATACTTTGATCCACCTTCATGGATAGTCTTGCCCCGACCGATGCAATCCTCTACGAATGCACTGCATACAATATCCGGGGCTTCTTCTTCTAAGATGATATCGATAGCGGTATCAATGGCTATCCCTGCATGGGCATAATTGGCAACCTGTACTTTCCAGGCTTGCATAACTTGGTCAAAGGAAGTGAAGTCTACCAAATTCCCTATTCCAGGATAGAAGCGATTGCCGGAAACGGGGTCGGTACCGTCATGCATTGCAGCAAGGAAAATGCGCATGAAATTCAGAAAGTGTTTTCCTGTTGTTCTATATCCCCACTTACCGGGAACTCCAACTTCAATGCAACCGATAGCTGAGTAATTGTAAGCATCCTCGGGCGCTACTCCTAGTTCAATGAATGATGGAATGACAATCTCGTCATTGTTGAAGGCTGGCATCCCAAAACCTTTTCGGATTACATCCAAACATGCTCTTAGAAATGTATCATCCATGTTCTTGTGGAAGCGGACAGAAAGATTTGGTTGTGTAAGCTTGGTTTCTCCGACAGAATTAAGGATCAGGAAACTGAGATTGTTTACCGCATCCTTTTTATCTACCGTCTGTCCCCCGATCGTAACATTCTGATAGAGCGGGCTACCGGCTGAAAATCTAGTGTGGGACCATGAGCGTATCTTGTGAATGGAAAGCAATTTTATCCAGGTATTCTCCAGGAGTTCCATAACCTCGTTGTTGGTAGTTCTCCCGGCTTTGATATCTGCATCATAATAGGGGAACAGGTACTGGTCCATTCTTCCCAGCGAAGCTGAGTGACCATTGCTTTCTATTTGGAGAACAAGTTGTACAAAATAGGTGAGTTGAAGAGCCTCTCTGAATGTGGCGGCTGGCTTGTATGCAATATTGCGACAGGTATTTTCAATTATGTCTAATTCCTTGGTACGTTGCTCAGATGCGGAGGCTTTTTGTTCTTTTGCAAGATTTGCAAAACGAATGATAAAATCCTGCATCGCAACAAGTCCAATTTCAAGTGATTCATAGAAAGTATGCTGCTTGACCCCTTGAAGGGAAATATTGTCAGTTGCTTCCTTATGTTCTCTTACTCGTTGAATATAGGCATCTAAGCCTTCACGAAGGATTCTATCATTTTCAACAGCAATATGAGCATCACCTGAGGTGAGGTTGCCTTCTGCTCTGATTATCCCTGATTCATGAATTTTATGTAGTTCTTTTCCCATGAGAGCACGACCCTTATCCAAGGTTGTTTTGCCTCTCCAACTCTTGCATATCTCAAGGATTTCATCTTTCACCGCTTGGGAAGGATAAAATTGATCGCCAGGACGTTTCTCGAATTCATCAATTTCTTTCTCAATCCATTCAACTGCATATTCAGGGAAAATAGGGGCTGCACGAAGCTCTGAAGCCTGATTTCCTACAATAAGCCCTTCCGGTTCGATGAAAATAGTCATTTCTCTAAGAGTTTTTCCTAGTGCAAGAGCGCGTCTCAGTATTATTGGCTTATCTGCGTGAGTTTCATAAATTTCGGTATAAAATCTTGCGCGCTCAGGACAAATGGTTGAACGGGCGTTTATCACCTCATCTCGGAGACGTTGAATTCTCTGGGTATATCCAGTTGCATTTTCTATTTGTACTTTCATGTAAAATACTATATGATACTTATGAACGTAAGTCAATATTCTTCAAATGAAAGATTAACTAGTTGTTAAAGGAGTGTATTGTTTAAGGAATTAAAATATGATTGCTTTGACTAGCAAAGTTCTTTCTGCTACGATAACACGTCGCTGCACAGGGAAAAAGGATTGTACAAATGAATGAACGCCAAAAACAAATACTTGAAATGTTAACTGACACTCAGGAGCTTTCAGTCAATGAACTTGCTGCCCGATTCGGGGTAAGCAATGTAACAATTCGAGGGGATCTTGATTATTTAGAGAATGAGCGACTCCTTAAACGAGTGCATGGTGGTGCCAGATTACAGAGTGAAGATGAAATTGCACAAAGGATTGGCATAAATTATCCGAAGAAAATTGCAATTGCTGCAAAAGCAGCTTCATTTGTAAAACCAGGCGAAACGATCTTTATTGACGCTGGTTCTGTGAATGCGTTGTTTGCGCGAGAACTTGCCCAACATTCAGATATCCAAGTTGTTACCTCTAATGTTTTCATTGCCCGACAACTAAAAGAGGCAAGAGTCAATGTCATCATCCTCGGCGGAGTCTTTCAGCATGACAGTGAGTCTGTAGTTGGTTCTATGGCTAAATTAGGTTTGGAAAAAATCAATTTCTCCAAAGCTTTCATAGGGGTCGATGGTATAACCAAGACTGCCGGTTTTGCCAGCAATGATATGATGCGAGCGGAGATTGCACGAGAAGCAATCCTAAAAGCAAAGGAAGCTTATGTTCTCTCTGATTCCACCAAAATTGGAAAAATCGCAGCTTGCACGATTTGTACTCTTGAGGAAGCTGATGTGTTGATTACCGATGATGGTGCAAAGATGGAGGCTCGTAAAAGTTTCGAAAAAGCTGGCCTTCGTGTGATAATAGCTAAATCTAAAGAAAGCCAAGCATAAAATGAAAAACAAGGCCGAGCTACTTAGCTCGGCCTTGCAACGATTTGTGTGAATGAAATACTATTTGTAGACAACAATTGCCCTTGGTTCCAATACACGGAAGGTAAAGGATTCAGTTGCAAAGAGGGTGACCTCTTTGGTGTCATGTGTTTCGTACCCAATAGAGAAATCCTGTCCGATAGTCAACTCAAGGTATTCACTATTAAATGGAACCAAGAGTGCACCTTCTATATTGGGTGAGTAAATTACCTTGCCCCCGATCATAGTCTGTACACGGTCCAGCATGCTGATCTCATAGGCTTCTTTATTCAAGGCAATCCAAGCATCTTTGCCAACTACAAGAGCATAAGGTCCGTTTACCACGCTCTTTTTGAGCAGGAGAAGTCCCTCAGCTATAGAAGTGAGAATTTCACTTGCTTCCTTACCAAATTTCAGACTCTTATGTGCAGACGATTCGATCAATCCTTTGATGCCGCCTTTTTCATATCCATTAAATACTGCTTTCTCCTCAAAAAGGGCAAGCTTTTCGATTGCTGCATCCAGATTGTCAAAATCGATATCCTTTGCTCCACGGGTCAAATTATCCAGTTCCCATTTGTTAAGGGAGAAACGGATTCTTGCCTCAGTAAGAGGTTTTGCCGCATAGACACCAGCTTTTACATCTCCATCATCAACCAAGGAAAGACGACCTTCGCTGATTACCGTAAAGTTCAAGCCTTTGGGACCATTGAGATTAACTACCTTTCTGGCAGTCAAGTTTGAAAGTAATACTTCTTTTGCTCTATTTTCAATTTCTGCCCACGCCTGGGTGGAGAGTGGGGCTAATTCTCTTTTAAACATATCCATACGAGTAACCTCCGTTAGTCGTTAGTTCTTAAGATCACCTATTGCGAGAGACGGTGCGTCTGCCTCTGTCGGTTGTCCTTCTGCTGCTGTTTCTACATCCAAAAGGCTGCCGGTTGAGAAAAGATACGTCTTCATGTTTTCGTCAAATTTATCCATGTTTCTTCTGAGCCACTCTAATGCCATGATTGCGTGTTCAATCTCTTCATCACGATTGTGCGCCATAATCCCAGCAAGTTCAGTATCAGTAGTAGTATTTACCCGCTGATTGTACCAGTCGATTGCTTCAAGCTCTTCTCGTAGGCTGGTAATCGCCCTTGAGATGTCCCTGGTCTTCTCATCTATTGCGTCATACGGTTCACTGTAAGCCATAGAAACCTCCTAATAAGACTCTGTATTACTACTAATGATACTGATAGATTCATGAGAAAGAAAGAGTTAAGTTGTGAAAAAAAGATAAGAAGTAAAAATATAGAATTATTTTACTGTGAGATGTTTCTGGTAATCTGTAGCTGTTGCAGCAAAAGCAATGGGAACCATGCAATATACATTTGTATTATAAATACTAGAAATTAGGTTTTTAGACACCTGTCTAAAAATACTAGTATTTTAATAAATCTTACTGAAAGCATAGAAATAGTAGCTAATTGGCTTGAATATTCCCTCCTAAATAGTACGAATTCCTTACTGTCATAATTGCAAATTTGTATTATACTGTTAGTAACGAATCTACTCCTAAGCTGTACATCAAGGAGGTAGTCATGGCCTTGAAATTTAAAAACGTGTACTCACAGTTGCAAATGAAGATAATTTTCGGCGAATGGCCGGAAGGGCATCGAATTCCAACAGAAATGGAATTGTGTGATTATTACGGTGTTTCAAGGGTGACGATCCGAAGATCTTTGGACGGCTTAGTAAAACAAGGGTACATATCCCGAACCAGAGGTCGTGGTTCTTTTGTCCTTTTCAAGAGGAAGGTTATTGGGCTCGGATATCCCCAAGTTCCTCAAAAAGGTGAGGAAACGCAAAATCGGGGATATTACAAGATAATTGCAAAGGAAAAAGTCCCCGCTTCTCCTGCAGACCACCAACAACTACACTTTGAGGGAAATTCAAAAGATGACCAGCTGTGGCATCTGAAAAGTTTGCATATTATTAACGGACAACCGTCTGTGTTAAGTGACTATTATATAGCTCCCCAATTTGAGAAAGAACTTTCTTTATTGGATGGTGACACGCAGCTTTCTTTTTTCGATATCGTCAGAAAACAGCTTGGCCAAGAATGTCATTTTGTAAATGGAAAGGTAGCAGCGATTAATCCCAATGAGGAAATCTGCAACCAACTGGGAATTGAGTGTAGTTCTGCCAGTCTTTGGTGCAGGGGGCTCTGCGTATTGGATGATGGAACTGTTATCGGAAGATGTACCAAAGTCTTCAATAGCCTTCTCTATGAGTTTGGATTAGACGATTATTCTAATATGTAATACCTAGACAGTTGTATAAGTAAATTTACGTTATACCACAATTGTTCCTTGTGTTTTCTTGACATTGGCATTATAAATGTAGCTAAAGAACAATAAAAGTGGGGATTATTGACATGCCTAGAACGATTGTGGAAATGTTGCACGCGGCAGCAAAACGTTATGAAAATCGTGCCTATACGAATACCCGAGCTGAATCCGGTTGGGAGACCTGTTCATACAGACAGACCGATACACAATCCGACTACGTAGCGGCCTACCTGACAAAGCATGGTTTCCAAGCTGAGCAGACCGTTGGCATTCTCAGTGAAGGTAAAAGCAGTTGGGTAACCTGCGAGCTTGGCCTTATCAAGGCAAAGATGATCAGTGTACCACTTTCCATCAAACTCACAGCTGAAGAAATAGCATTCAGAGTAAATCACAGCGAAGCGGTAGCTTTGGCTGTTTCCTCGAATACCATGGGCAACGCCGTAAAAGCACTACCGATGTTCGACCATAAGGTGATGTTTATCTATCTGGATGAACAAGATGATAGGTTGGAAGCCCAGATAAAAGAGGCTGATTGGAAACAGGATGTTGATTATGTCCCCTGGAACACCTTGATGCTCGATGGGGCCAATTTGTTGGAAAAGAAACCTGATTTGGTCAAGAAGATTGAAGAAACCATCAATGAGAATGATACCATCAACATCTGTTATACCAGCGGAACGACAGGTAATCCAAAAGGTATTATGCTTACGCACCTCAATTACTTTGTGAATGCGCATGATGCCATTGAACTATTCAAGCTTCCGGATGCTACCTATGAGACATTGGTAGTGCTTCCTGTAGATCATAGTTTTGCCCATACTGTTGGCATCTACACTGCCTTACTCAGAGGCATAACCTTGCATTTTGTTGACTCTAGAGGATCCAATGCCTCAATCATCCGTAATTTCCCCAAGAACTTGGTGGAAACTAATCCTGTATTCCTGATGACCGTTCCTTCCATTACCGGAAATTTCATGAAGAAGATGATCCAGGGAATCCACCAAAAAGGACCGTTTGTTGAGGGCATTTTCAATCGTGGATTGGAAGCCGGAATTTTGAGAAATGGTGATGGATTCCATAAGGGAAACGCTTGGGTCCAATGCAAGACTTGGTTCCCTTATACCTTGGCAAATCTTTTGGTTTTC
>QJZS01000201.1 GCA_003247345.1 Spirochaetales bacterium | reverse complement strand
TAGACATGGTAATTCAGCCAATTTCTGAACAATAAATTGGCATGAGCCTTCCAAGTTACAGATATCCCTTTCTCTGGATCATCATCTTCAAAATAATTCACCGGGACTTTGGGGTTCATTCCAGCCTTCAAGTCTCGCTTATATTCATCGGCTAACGTCTTTTGGTCATACTCACTGTGGCCTGTTACAAAGACTTTTCTTCCATCCTGGTTTGCCGCTAGATAGATTCCAGCTTCTTCTGATTCGGCAAGAACTTGCACGTCTTTCAACTTTCGTAGTTTTGCCTCATTCACCGTAGTATGTCTTGAATGGGGTGCCCAAAACGAATCATCAAAACCTCGTACCAAGGGGTGATGCTTATCCAACACCTTATGGCGATAGATACCTGAGAGTTTTGATTCCAAACCCTGCTTTTCGATTCCGTAATAGTAATACAAAGCAGCTTGGGCAGCCCAACAAACGAAGAGGGAAGCGAATACATGCTTCTCTGCCCACTTCAATATGTCAGTGAGTTCTTCCCAATAGGCAACTTGTTCGAATTCCAATGTTTCGACGGGGCTGCCTGTGATGATCAGGGCATCAAATTTATCGTTCCTTACTTTATCAAACGTTGTATAAAACATTTTTAGATAAGAAGATGGCGTATGCTTACTCTTATAACTCTTTGTGGTAAGGAATGTTATTTCCACCTGCAAAGCGGTATTTCCCAACAGACGAAGGAACTGTTCTTCCGTACGCATCTTGTTGGGCATCAGGTTCAGAATGGCCACTTTGAGCGGGCGGATATCCTGATGGATTGCCCGCTCAGCGGTCATAAAGAAGACGTTCTCTTTTTTCAGCACCTCACCGGCAGGAAGATCCTTGGGTATGGTTACTGGCATTAGGCATCTCCTTCTAAAGCTTGTGCAAGATCTTCAAGCAAGTCATCAATGTGTTCACATCCGACTGAAAGGCGGATCGTAGTATCAGTAATGCCTTGGCTCAATTTCTCTTCTTCAGACAATTGTGAATGCGTTGTTGTTCCCGGATGTACCACCAATGATTTTACATCAGCAACGTTGGCTAGCAGACTGAAAATCTGAAGTCTATCGACAAATGCCTTTGCATCTTCCTTCGTCCCTTTGATATCAAAGGTGAAGATCGAGATACCACCATTGGGATAATATTCCTCATAAAGTTTATGATCCGGATGACTGGGCAAACTAGGATGCTGTACCTTTGCCACCTTAGGATGTTTGGCAAGGAAATCAACAATCTTAAGCGTGTTTTCGACATGGCGTTCCACACGCAAGGAAAGAGTTTCCAAGCCTTGCAAGAATAAGAATGCATGCAGTGGAGCAATACATGCTCCAGTGTCACGCAGGATTACCGTACGAGCTTTGGTGATGTAAGCAGCCTTCCCAGCGGCATCATAGAAGCTGATACCATGGTAGCTTGGGTTGGGATCTGTGATTGAAGGGAATTTCCCGCTTGCTTTCCAGTCGAACGTTCCCCCATCAACAATGACTCCGCCAATTGCAGTGCCATGACCACCAAGGAATTTGGTAGCCGAATGTACGATGATATCAGCTCCGTATTCTATTGGTCTTACCAAATAGGGTGTTGCAAACGTATTGTCCACGATTAAGGGAATCTTATGCTTATGGGCAATTTCTGCAATAGCTTTCAAATCACAAAGGTCTGCATTCGGGTTTCCGATGGTCTCCAAAAAAACTGCTTTGGTATTCTCTTGGATTGCAGCTTCAACTTCCTCAAGATTGGAGATGTCCACAAAGGTAGTGGTTATACCCCACTCAGGAAGCGTATGGGAAAAGAGATTGAATGATCCACCATAAATCGTCTTTGCAGAAACGATATGGTCCCCACCTTTTGCTATATTTAAAATAGCGTAATTAATAGCAGCCATGCCGCTCGCTACGGCAAGGGCTCCGACGCCACCTTCAAGCTTTGCGATTCTCTGCTCAAATACGTCCTGGGTTGGATTACCCAATCGAGTGTAGATATTTCCTGCCTGAGAAAGGTTGAACAATGCTTCTGCATGGTCAAAATTGTCAAATACATAACTAGTCGTCTGGTAAATCGGTACTGCACGGCTTTTTGTGTCGGTATCTACGGTTTCCTGTCCTGCATGGAGGGCAATGGTTTCAAAATGGTATTTTTTTGTAGTGTTCATAGTAAACTCCTGAAAATTTGATAGCATGAGATACACTCATGGTTGGATATTTCAGAAGCGTCGCATGTGGTCCTTTACTGCACCACAGCGAGGGTGTTTTGCTAATTTCATTTGTATTGTTTCCTTGAAGGTCTTAGGCGAGTGCGTAACGGCACATGTCAACATCAGTAGGTTCTTGCATGTTTTGCATCTGCATCATGGATGTGCCTCCTTCAAGAAATTATCCTATCGAATATATAGGAATTGGTCGTAGTATAGAAATACGAGACATTAGCGTCAAGAGGCACTACTCAATTTATAAAGAAATAGCCGGAGAATTTTCTCCGGCTTTCTTTGATACTTAATCCTCCATTGCCATAAAGGCGTCAAATTCATCAAATACTTTTTGATCAGGATGCTTTTCCAAAAGACTGAAGATCACCATGCAAAGAGCTCCGACAATAAAGCCTGGAAGCAATTCGTATACATCAAAGATTCCACCGGAAAGCTGTTTCCAGATGACGACGGTTAGTCCGCCTCCAATCATTGCTCCGATGGCTCCATTTCTGCTGGCACGTCTCCAGAAGAGAGCAGCCAGAATAACTGGGCCGAAGGTTGCTCCAAATCCTGCCCAGGCATAACTCACTACATCAAAAATCGACGAAGTAGGATCCATTGCAAGCAGGATGGCTATAATAGTAATGACAACTACGGTGATTCTACTCACCAATAATGTTTCCTTGTCAGACGCATCCTTTCTTAAAACAGCTTTGTACACATCCTTTGAGAAAGCAGAAGAAGCGACGAGCAATTGGCTGTCTGATGTACTCATACTTGCTGCAAGAATTGCACAAAGAAAAAATCCAGCGATAAAGGTGGGGAATATTTTTTGCATACTGGCAATAAAGACAGCTTCTGCTGCACTTTGAGAATCATAGGTGAGCGGGAGAAGGAAAACCTTACCGACAACTCCTACCAGAAGGGCTGCTGCCATTGCAATGGTTACCCAAACCATTGCAATACGTCTGCTGGTTTTTACTTCATGGTTACTTCGGATGGACATAAAACGAACCAGAATATGCGGCATGCCAAAATACCCAAGGCCCCAAGCAAGCGCACTGATGATCTGGAGAAATCCGTAACTGGTCCCAGGAGGTGTTACAAAAGGATTGATGAAGTGTTCGCCGAATTGGGCAAGTTGTGCAAAGCCATTGTGTAATCCCCCGATTGCAAAAAATGCTATTACACCGGTAGTGAACAAAGCAAAAAACATTAATGTGCCTTGAAGAAAGTCAGTTGCAACAACTGCAAGATAACCACCGAGCAGTGTGTAGCCAAGAATGACTGCAACACCCAAAAATAGGGCAGCATAATAGTTCATCCCGAATACCGAAGTGAATAATTTTGCAGAAGCTAGGAATCCACTTGCCGTGTAGACAATGAAAAACAAGAGAATGATGATTGAGCTGATTGTCTGCAATACTTTGCTGTTGTCATGGAATCTATTGGTAAGAAATTCAGGAATCGTGATGGAATCTTTGGCATGAATGGAATATTTTCGCATTCTCTTTGCCACAAGCAACCAGTTTAGATAGGTACCGATGAGAAGACCGACGGCCGTCCAGAAAGCTTCTTGCAATCCCGTAAAATAGGCAAGACCAGGAAGTCCCATCAAAAGCCATCCCGACATATCACTTGCCTCTGCGCTCAATGCGGTAAACCAAGGTCCTACCGAGCGACCTCCAAGAAAGTAATCACTCGTTGATTTCGTTTTGTTGAATGTGAAGAAGCCGATGGCAAGCATGAGCCCGAGATACAAAGCAAATGCTAGGGCTGTGATAAGTTGATTGCTGTTCATAAATGAAAATCCCCCCAATGAAATACATACTTGTTCAGAATACAAGTTGGAAAAATTGGAAGCAAGCAGAAACTGAAAACAAATCATCGAAAATATGCATAAAAATGCAAATTTTCATGCACTATTATTTGATTCTTTTGACATACTTAAAACTATGTAAAATTTTTACTCATACAGAATGATTTGAACAGGGTATTCTGATGCATGAACATATCAGAAACATGAGTACGCATTAAGATGAACTTATGATTGGTCTTGTGTATGTAATCTATGTTCCTTAGCTGCTCGCAGCCACAGTCTT
Organism: Spirochaetales bacterium; assembly: GCA_003247345.1. GTDB lineage: Bacteria > Spirochaetota > Spirochaetia > Sphaerochaetales > Sphaerochaetaceae > Sphaerochaeta. The sequence continues at coordinate 3,118 of QJZS01000201.1, read as the reverse complement.
AAGGAACCTCCTGAAGAAGAATGCAATGATCATAGTCCCTAGAATCATCACAAATGAAAGAGCATTGATTACGGGAGAGACGCCATATCTGATCATCGAATACACATACAAGGGGAGCGTCCCTGAGCCTGGGCCAGAGACAAAGAATGTGATTACGAAGTCTTCTAAAGACATGGTGATACACATTAAAAATCCCGATAAGATTGCTGGAACGATGGACGGAATGATTACCTTGGTCAGCGTCTGCCTTTCATTGGCTCCCAAATCCCGTGCTGCTTCGAGGGTGGAATAGTCAAACTCATCCAGTCTCGCACTAACCATCATAAATACGAAGGGAAGATTGAAGGTGGTATGTGCAACATAGATAGTAAATAAACCAAGTCTGATCTTAACCGCAGAGAAGAAGATCAACATCGAGATACCGATAATTACTTCGGGAAGAACCATAGGAAGATAGCTGACCGTTGTAATGTATGATCGCCCATGGAATCGATACCATTTGATACCGATTGCAGCAAGACTCCCTAGGACAGTCGCCGTTGAGGAGCTCGTAAGGGCTATGATGAGACTATTCTTGAATGCAGCCCAAAGGGAAGGGCTGTCAAACAAGAGTGTTTCATACCAGACTAAAGAGGCATGCTGCCATTGCATTCCCTTGATGCTGTTGAATGAGAAAAAAACTACAACAAATAACGGGATAAACAGAAATACGATTACCAGAGCAAGCATTCCGTACGAGAAGGAAAATTTCACAGATTTTGAATTCATTTTTTCCTCCTTCTGATGTGATGCAATTTTACTTTCTGCTCAATCATTTGTTGATTGGTCTTTTTCAGTTGCAATTCGCGTTTGCCGCTATACAGCATCCAAAAGACACCCACAAGCGATACAAGGGTAAGAATCATGGAGAAAGCTGAGGCCAGTGGCCAATTCCTTGTCTTCGAAACTTGGTCGACGATGATGTTACCTATCATCGTGGAGTCTTTACCACCTACCAACAGCGGTACGGTGTATGCTCCGAAAATCGGTATGAAAGTAAATATGAATGCTGTACTGATGCCGCTTTTGATATTAGGAAGCATCACTCGCATGATAGAGCCCAGCTTGCTTGCCCCAAGATCCCTGGCTGCATCGAGAAGAGAGAAATCGAACTTATCGATAGTGGTAAACAAAGGCAAGATTGCAAAAGGCAGATACATATAAATCAGAACAACAATGACTGCCTGATTGTTGTAGATCAGCGATAGACTCTGGTTGATGATGCCAAATTTCAGCAATACAGAGTTTAAAAATCCTTCACTGGATAAGATGGAAATCCATGCATAGATTCTGATAAGTGAGTTTGTCCAGAAGGGAATGATGATCAAAAAGAGAAGAAATGTCTGATGCTTGCTTTTTGCCATTGCATATCCACAGGGCAGAGCTATCAACAAACAGAAGAACGTTGCGATGACACTGATCCAAAGAGTCCTGAACAAGACTTTTGCAAAGCTTGGGTTGAACATTTGCCTGTACGCATCAAGAGTAAAATCCCATACGATACCGCCATACAGACCGCGTTTAAGAAAGCTGTATAAAATGATGATTCCAATAGGGATGGTAAAAAAGAGGGTAAACCAAAGGCCCATCGGTCCACCGTACAACGTTCCCAAGACTTTTTCTCTGTCGGAGGATTTCAACAGACGTTTCATTATTTAACGTCCTTCACCAAATAGCCATCTTGGGCTGTCCAACTGACATGAACGGTGTCCTTCCATTCTATATCTGGTCCGTCTTCGAGGAATGCAGTATGTTGCTTGAATACTTTCACCTGTGTATCAATCGCTTGCTCAAGTTTTACATAGAATTTTGATTGGAAGCCTGAATATACCGGCTCCTCAACCACGCCTTTAAACGTATTCAGGTACGCATGATTTGATCGTGGAGCATTTGCAGAAATACGGACTTTTTCCGGTCTTACGGTAAAGTCCATCTCAGCTCCGACCTTTTGAGGCTCTGCATCGGTGACGTACACCTCTCCTTTGAGTTGCGGTACATCAACGCGAATCAAATATTCTTTTTCATAGGGTTCACATGAGAGAATGGTGCAGTTAAAAATATTAGTTTCACCTATGAATTGAGCCACAAAACGTGTTGCCGGTGCTTCGTATATTTCGTAAGGCGTTCCGATCTGCAGCACCTTGCCCTGGTTCATTACTGCAATTCTATCTGAAACCGAAAGGGCTTCGCTCTGGTCATGCGTTACATAAATAAAGGTAATTCCCACTTTGTCATGGATGAGGTCAAGTTCAACCAGAAGGTTCTGTCTCAGTTTTGCATCGAGAGCTGAAAGAGGTTCATCAAGTAGCAAAACTCTTGGTTCGTTGATCAATGCACGCGCGATAGCAACACGTTGCTTTTGTCCTCCACTAAGTTGTGAGGGCTTTTTATACAGGTGCTCTTCAAGTTGTACAAGGCGGACATACTCATGGACCTTTTGGTCAAGGGTAGTCTTATCTACGTGTTTAAGTCGAAGAGGGAAGGCAATATTCTCATAAACGGTGAGATGCGGAAACAATGCATAGGTCTGAAAGACTGTATTTGATTGTCGTTTCTCCGGAGGAAGAGGCAATATATCCTTGCTGTCGAAAGCAACACTGCCTTGGTCCGGAAAATCAAATCCTGCAATAATACGGAGGAGTGTGGTTTTTCCACATCCAGAGGGTCCCAGCAGTGAGAAAAATTCACCTTTCTTAATGTGTACGCTTACATCATCAAGTGCTTTGAAATCGCCATACGAGCGAGAAACCCTACCAACAGAAATTTCAACACCTTTCAATCGCTTCCTTTTCCTCCGCTCGTTTCAGGCATAGAATTTCCGAAATTAACACATTCGGAGCCTTCACGATGTATTGCGAATATCGATTATTTTATCTCTATCTGTCAAGCATTTTACTTTGAAATTAGAGCGATTCATACAATATTTACTAATTGTTTTAAGTCCAAGAAAATGAAATTATGAATGAAGTTGGTTTGTAATTACTGCAAAAGCTTTCATAAAATAGAATTGGTGTACTCAATGCTGGAAATCAATTCGAACAACTTCCCCTGTATTTGGATCTTTTCTATATACGGCAGG
>QJZS01000193.1 GCA_003247345.1 Spirochaetales bacterium | reverse complement strand
ATTATTTACTTTATTTATGGATTCATGAATTTTTCAAAAAACAATTGTGTTTTCTGCAAATTTTCAGAAAATTAGATAAATATAAAGAAAACCAGCCCATTTTTACAGGCTGGTTCTTCTTCTAAAAATAATTTTATTAAGATTTAAAAATTTTTACTTTTTGTTCTATTCGGATGCGGTCACGACCTTCCTGCAGGCTCTTCAAGTCGCCGGTCGCCCACGCTTGAACAACTAAATTGCCCAATGCTGTGGCTTCAACCGGTCCTGCATACACATCCAATCCTGTTTCTTCAGCCGTCCATTGATCGAGAATTTCATTCTTGCATCCCCCACCGATAATATGTAAGGCGGAGAATTTTTTCCCTATCAATTGCTCAAGGTCAGCTATGGCTTGGGCATATGCTTTGGCAAGCCCACGATAAATAGCAACCATGTACTCACCTTTTGAAGCAGGTTTGGCAAATCCATGTTCTTCACACCACTGATCTATCCGCTTGGTCATCAAATTATCAAACGTGTTAGGTTTCAAGAACCGAGAATCAGCAGGATCTATATACCCTTGATAATCTGCACATTCCAAAGTCTCAGCATCCAAGTCTTTCCAACTGATCTCTTGGCCTTCACTCTCCCAATAGCGAACACACTCCTGCTGAATCCACATTCCCATGATGTTTTTCAGGAATCGGATTCCGCCGCTGGCAGCAACCTCATTTGTAAATCCAGTATTCATGGATTTTTCGTCCAAAAGGGGTTCTTCCAGCTCAACTCCCAACAACGACCAAGTACCACTTGAAATATAGAGTGGGGTTTGTCCGGAAGCCGCAGGTACAGCGGCAACAGCACTGGCCGTATCGTGTGCAGCACTGGCAATGACTACGACTTTGTCAGAAGCTCCTACCTCATAGAGGAGAGCAGGAGTCAATTTCCCAACAATAGTCCCACTATCAACAATCTCTCCGAACAGGTTTCGATTAAAGCCCATTTCTTCGATGATATCCCAAGCCCAATTGCGGCTCTTTGGATCATAGAGTTGTGTAGTGGAAGCATGGCTTCTCTCATTTTTCATCACCCCGGTCATCCAGTATGCCAATAAATCAGGAACAGAGAGGTAGTGGCTGGCAGCTGCCATTGCTACCGGACGATCTCGTTTCATAGCAGTCAGCTGATAGAGTGTATTGAACGGTTGGAAGGCAATTCCGGTACGGCTATAGAGACGCAGCTTGCCTCCCAACTTCTCTGAAACTTCCTCGATCAGACCATCGGTACGGCTATCACGATAGTGATAACACAAGGATACCAATCCGCCCTTGTCGTCAGTCAGCACATAGTCAACGCCCCAGGTGTCAATGCCAATCGAGGAAATCTCATCCCCGTATTTGGCAAAGGCTTTCTTCAGTCCAACCTTTATCTCGGCAAACAGGCTTTGGATATCCCAATAGAATTCTCCAAGTATCTGGTCGTTCTTAGTAATGAACCGATGTACTACCTCAAACTGGCTCAAATCCCCAACGAGAACCCGTCCGTTTGATGCACCCAAGTCGATGGCAATGTGCTTACTCATGCTTACTCCTCGATACGATTTTTGCAGTTAGCCAAAAGGTAAGCTTCTGCTTCGGATGACCACAATCCATTATGCTTTTCGACCAACTTTGCCAATTCAGCGTACAGAGGTTTCTCTTTACCCAATTCAGCAAGATCAGCAAGCGCAACAAGGGGGAAATCAAGATGCGTGTACATCATCTTCTTACCACCGGGGATGTTCGGCAAATCAATGACAGCCTGAGGAACTGCGGACAAACCGCCGATATGGGTAACCATGGCAGCAGGGTTGATCACACCCTTTTCCATAAGAGCCAAGGATTCACGCATATCATCGGTATTTCCACCACTGGTTCCTACAATATGAGTCGAAGCGTAGTGAACATTATAGAAGTTCATCGTTGCAGAAAAATCTGTCTTGTTCGGGCCTGCAAAGAAGTTCAAGCAGCCGTCTTTTGCAAGGATGGCATCTGCTTGTTCCACAACTGGACGAACAGGGGCCATTACCAGTACATCATCAAAGCCTTTGCCACCGGTGCAATCCATCAGAGCAGCAACAGGGTCGCTGGTATTCTTGGTATTCAGGTAAATCAACTCAACCCCGTTAGCTTTTGCGTCTTCAAGGGTATATAGCTGTTCTGCACGATTCAAACGGGCATCATCAATATCGGTTACCACGACACGACCGGGTTTGCGGTCAGGATTGTGGATTGCATAATCGATGGCAGAAAGTCCCATAGGACCTACACCAGCGAGAATCGCAAGATTACCACCTTCCACAATGCCCATCTTGTGTTCGTAAGAACCATTGGTCGTATGATACATGGCATGGTAGGTACCGACTACGCAGGAGACAGGTTCTGCAAGGCTGCCCAAGAAGAAGGAATCACCATCATAAGGAAGCAAGCAATCCAGCTCCATGACCTGGTGAGGAATCACCACATAAGTGGAATCACCACCGATGTAGGGAAAGGAGTACCCAGGGGCATCCAAGGTGCCGTTATAGTTCAATGCAGGCTGAATGGAGAAACGGAAGCCTACATTGAATTTATCTTGCCATTTCTTTCCCACTTCAACGATTTCACCACAAAATTCATGTCCGAGCATAATCGGATGTTCTGCAACATCATTGGGAACGCGTTTGTGACTAGCTCCCTGTTCGGCAGCTTTATGGTCACTCATACAAATACTATTGGTAGTTACCCTTGCAAGGATTTCGTCCTCAGCAATTGGGGGAAGTTCAAACTCTTCAAGGCGGAGATCATTCACTCCATACAGACGGATAGCACGTGTTTTCATCTCTATACTCCTAGTTAAGCATCACTTGGCCACCGGTTACAGGAACCGCCTGACCAGTCTCATAGGTCTGTTCGACTATGTAAAGAAGGGCTTTCATGACGTCTTCTGTTCGACAACCACGATTCATCGGTACCTTCGATTCATAGAACCGTCTTACATCGGCAACTGTTTTAGCCCCCGGAACTTTTCCAGCTTCAAGGTACTGTACAAACAATCCTCGTTTCGGGTCCGACCAAAGAGGACCATCGAGGAAGTTACCCGGACATATGGCATTCACTTTAATATTGTCTACAACCAACTCCAACGCAAAGCTTTGGGTAAGACCAATGACACCGAACTTGGCACCTGCATAGGCCCCATTCTTATTGGATCCTTCCAATCCAGACTTGCTGGAGATAGCAATAATATCAGTAAAATAAATTTGGCTTGCTATATTCTGCAAAGCCATTTGAATTGAGGCAAACTTTGTACAGATAAAGAATCCCGTATAGTCGACACTGGTGACGAACTGGAAATCTTTCAAAGCCAGCGATTTGACAGATCCTGCACGGAGGACACCGGCATTGGAAACAAACACATCCAAACCGCCGGTCTCTCTGGCAACCTCATCCATCATTGCCTCAACACTTGCTTCATCAGTTACATTCACAGAAATTGATTTAGCGACAGTGATGCAAGCCTCATAGTTCAGCTTGTCTGCCAAGGCTTTGGCTCCATCACCATTCATATCGGCGATAAATACAAAAGCACCCTGCTCTACCAAGGAGCGCACGATACCTTCCCCAAAACCTTGGGCACCACCGGTTACCAAGGTAATCTTATCACGAACGACATCACCTCGATTAGTTGAGGGAGGAAGCGTTGGGATGGCACTTACGCCTTCAGCTCTGCAAGCCTCATCATAGTTGGTACCAAGTCCATATTGGAGATCCTGGGATTCAATTCCTACAACTGCGGGATACAGGCTTCTTTCTTTTTTATAGGCATCAAATACTGTTTGCCATGCCTTAGCTGCATCTTCTATAGATGAAAATTTGCTTGGATCAGCCAACGTCAAATCGACCTTCTTCCCCTCGGTTTGGTGAACTACCAAACCTTTCTGTCCATCGAAAGTCAAACCTCTGAGGACTGGTGGAATCTCTACAACTATTCTATCAGTAAATGTCATTTTCAAAACTCCTTAGAACTGCTTTACCAGGGAGTAGGGATCGCGAACGTCCATCTTTCTTCCCAGTGTAGTATAACGATTTATACGTGCAACAAGTGATTGGTTTGCAAGCGGATTATCAGGATGAAAAAGACCTAACGTCGGCTCAACAGAAGCAAGTTTCTCATGTGCGACCAATGCCCAGGCCGAATCCACCAAGTGACGTGCCTCGGGCCTTAGCAACTCAGGACAATTCATAATTTGCCTACTGCTGTTTATATCCACCCCACTTATTTCCATCAGACCCCGCTCTTTAGCCAATTTCTGAAGTCTAAGCATCTGCTCCTTCGTGTTCCTTGGTGGCATATAGGTAACAGCAGGAAAACCAATGTCCACCAACAGGTCCATCAGTTCATCCAAGAAATCGTCTTCAAATTTTTCTGCCTTCTTATCACCGGTAGGGCTTTCAGCCACATCCCCTAAATACGCATAGGCTGCAATTGCCCCAATACTATTCGCGAAGGAGACAACCTCGCGGACATCCAGGCATTCCTCTCGTGAGGGTTGGATGAAAAATCTGGGCAAGAAATTACTTTTAAACACACCCAGCAAATCATAAGCATAGTGAGGATTGTGCTCATCGAGGAGCCAACCTTCAAGCTTTGCAGCCAATCCAATGCCTAAATCCTTTCTGAGAAATTGGACCAGTTTCTCCCCTTTTCCAAACATCTCAATGCTTTGGTTTGCCATTGCATAGAGAATGTGTCGTTCGGTAACCGATCCGCCTAAGGATGCACGTGAGAGTGGTAGTACATCCCGTTCAAAATCCAAATCAAAACCGTAGGTACCTACCAAAGATTGCAAAGCTTCCACCTGCGCCTTGTTACGCTGGTTGCGTATCACCTGCACGGGTTTTAAAAACTCTGCAACTTGGGGTATCTCTTGTTTCGGAACTCCATGAACACACATATAGGCAATGCCGATACTGTCAGGGTTATTGAGTTTTCGATCACCCAAAGCAGTATCAAGACAACTTGCACGCAGTTCAAATCCAACCGTACTTGCAATGCCTATATTTTGTGCTGCTTCCAACATTTCAGGAGCAGCCGCAATACTGTCATGATCGATGCTTCCTACGATACCCAGTCCAGCCTTCCATGCGGCATAGGCGGCTGCTGCAGGTTCATAGGGACTGAAGGAAAAAGTAGTATGCACATGATTATTCACTTCTTCCAAAGCCACTCTTTTAAGAGTCCCGTCTTGGATCAGTGAACCAATCATGCTACTCGCTTCGAGGCGAGTAGCAATATCCGGATCATTAATAGCAAGCTCTAAGTTGTGTAAATCCATGGATTTTCCTTTTATACTCCTTGGCGACTGGTTCTGAAGAACTCACCATCGGTGTAGTTGGCAACAGGAACATAGCCAGGAATCGGGAGAATTTGTTCGTGAATTGCATCCAGAACTGAAGAAGCTTGTGCGAAATAGTACTCTTCCATTTCAGCAGGAGGGGTAATCCAGTTCTTTGAACCCACAACGATGGTTGGTGCATCCAGATAGTCGAATGCAAGTCTGCTCAAGTTAGAACTAACTGTGTGCAAGTAACTGCCTCTTTCGGCACTATCCGTTACAAAGACAGCACGGCCGGTTTTCTTCACCGACTCAATGAGCAACTCATATTTGAGTGGGTTGATCCATCTCAGATCAATCACTTCTGCTTCAAGTCCCTTTTCTGCGAGTTTGTCTGCTGCCTTCATGGCGGTATACAACGCAGGTCCAAGAGCGATCAGAGTTACATCCTTACCTTCGCGCCTGATTACTGGCTCTCCTTCAGGAATTTCATAATATCCCTCAGGAACACCTTCTTTTACGAATTGTTCGCCAATTCCATAGAGTTTCTGGCTTTCGAAGAATACCACTGGATCGGTACCACGAAGTGCAAAGTTCAACATACCCTTTACATCATAGGGAGTCGAAGGATACATGGCTTTCAAACCAGGTACGGAAGCCACCATACTGGTCCATTCCTGTGAGTGTTGAGCACCATACTTATTACCGACTGATACACGAAGCACCAAAGGCATCTTCAATACACCAGCACTCATTGCCTGCCATTTTGGCATCTGGTTGAATACTTCATCACCAGCACAACCAAGGAAGTCACAGTACATGAGCTCAACGACTGCACGTCCACCAGCCATTGCATAACCAACACCACTTCCGACAATTGCAGACTCAGCAATCGGGGAATTGAAGAAACGTGAAGGAGGCAACAACTCGGTCAAACCACGATAACAAGCGAATGCACCACCCCAATCACGATGATCCTCACCATAAGCAATCATGGTCGGGTCAATCGAGAACCTGTGGGCCATTGCTTCAAATACGCCATCACGATATTGATACTGTTTGGCGGCAGGAAGTTCCTTGCCATTCTCATCATAGGCATATCTGCTTCTTCTTGCGATTTGCTGTACTCTTGGATTGTCTTCCAGCTTCTGGAGCATCTCAGGAGCACGATCGTCAAACTTCTCTACACTACCATTGGAGAACATGACCGATTCTACGAAATCCCCATCAACCATAGGACTGAGCTCAGGGTTTGCCGTGATTTCCAGCGTCTTCTTCATCTTCTCTTCGAGTGTTGCATCATAGGCGTCCAAATCAGCTTGGCTCACCAACTTGTTCTCGATCAGGTAGTTTCCATACGCTACGATTGGATCCTGATTTTTGAATGCTTCCAATTCCTCTTTGGTTCTGTAGGTCATTGCATCACTGGGGCTATGACCGCTGTAACGATACGTGAGGGTATCCATGAAGGCTGGACCTTCGCCCTTCAGCAAGATTTCTTTCTTGCGGGCTGTAGCCTCAGCAACAGCAAGAGGATTGAAACCATCAACACGTTCGGTATGCATTGAATACTCGTTGATTGCAGTACCAACTCTTGCTGCCATTTTATATCCCATGGTCTCGCCGACAGGCTGTCCGCCCATGGCGTAGAGGTTATCGAAACAGTTGAGCATGAATGGGGGATATCCTGGGTTTTCTTCCCAAAGGGTCTTGTACTGATCCATTGAGGATAGTACCAACCCTTCGTACACAGGACCACGAGCCAAAGAACCGTCACCGATATTGGCAATGACGATACCTTTCTTTCGGTTGATCTTCTTATACAGTGAAGCACCTACGGCAATGGTACAAGAACCACCGACGATTGCGTTGTTCGGCATGCTTCCGAAAGGCTTGAAGAAGGTATGCATGGAACCACCAAGACCGGCAGAAAAGCCCGTCTTCTTAGCATAAATCTCAGCCAAGGCACCATAGAGTACAAAGTTCTCTGCCAAATCCTTCACACTGTTACCAGGGAAATGCTCCTTAACAACTTTGTAGGTCTGCCCGTCCATGAAGGTTTCCATGATCTGGAGCAACTCTTTGTCATCCATTTTCTGAATTGCTGACATGCTCTTTGCAAGAATT
>QJZS01000207.1 GCA_003247345.1 Spirochaetales bacterium | reverse complement strand
TATTAATTATTTATGTATTTTCTATTTAATGAATTTTACCCTGTATAGGTTATAAAAATTAGCAACATTACAAAGGCAGCGTTCGGTAAACTTCTGGAAAAAACATACCAATTAATTGGACAAAAAAAGACCGCTACGCAAATCCCTTCAGACTTTTGTAACGGTCTAAAATACACAATTTACACAAGTTTTCGCTTAATCAATGTTTCTGCTATCTGGACAGCATTCAAGGCCGCCCCTTTTCTTACATTATTGGAAACTATCCAGAAATTGAGCCCATTTTCAATTGAAGAATCTTCTCGAATTCTACCCACCATGGTTTCATCGACATCTTCACAGTAGATGGCCATAGGATAGGTATTTGTAGAGGGATCATCTTTGAGGATAACACTCGGGGCATCAGAGAGAATCTCTTGGGCTCTCGCTCGTGTTATTTTTCCCTCTGTCTCAACATTGACAGACTCAGAGTGACCAATGGCAACAGGAATACGCACACAGGTAGCTGTTACCTGTATATCCTGACTGCCCATGATCTTCTTTGTTTCGAAGATCATCTTGTTTTCTTCTTTTGTATAGCCCCCATCCTGAAATACATCGATATGAGGGATGGCATTAAATCCGATTTGATACTGGAAAACTTCAGACTTCTGAATCTCTTTGGTTTTCAGATATGCTTCGCTTTCATTGTAAAGAGCATCGATACCCTTTTTCCCAGCACCGGCAGCTGCCTGATAGGTGGAGACTACAATTCGCTTTATCTTACTTTCATCATGAATAGGCTTGAGAACCACAACCATTTGAATCGTCGAACAGTTTGGATTCGCAATGATGCCTTTATGCCAATCAAGATCCTCTGGGTTTACTTCAGGAACAACCAGCGGACACTCTTCATGCATTCTCCACGCACTGCTGTTATCTACTACAATTGCTCCCATTTCCACGGCCTCGGGAGCTAAAGCTAGACTAGCTGTTGCTCCTGCAGAGAAAATGGCGATATCAATACCTTTGAAATTCTCTTTACAGGCTTCTTTTACCTTTACAGGTTTTCCCTTGAAAAGAACCTCTTTATCTACATTTGCAGCAATATCCAAAGGATGCAGTTGGGCAACAGGAAAATTCCGTTTTTCAAGAGTTTTAATCATCTCACCGCCGACGAGGCCCATGGCTCCGACAACTGCTACATTATACGTCTTGTCCATAACTCGCTCCTTTTCAGTCTTTTTTCTCACGCAGGGCGGCCAAAGCCTTTTTAAGTATCACTACTCCACGTGCACACTCATCTGTTGAACAGGAATAAGCAATTCTAATATGCCCTTCTCCACTTGTACCAAAGACACTTCCGGCTACTGTGGCAATTCCATAATCATCAATGAGGTAATCTGCCATTTCCTTTGAAGTCAGACCATATGCACTGATATCAGGGAACACATAGAAGGCCCCTTCAGAATCAGATACTGTGACATCAGGAATTTCTCTCAGGCCATTCAGGACAATCTGTCGTCTACGTGCAAATTCTTCAACCATGTTTTCTACGCATGTTTGGTCACCCGTCAAAGCTGCAGTAGCACCATATTGAATGAAGGTATTTACACATACTGTCGTATACTGGCGAATTTTCAAGATACATTGGGTCATAGCTTCAGAAGCTACTGTCCAACCAAGTCTCCATCCATCCATCGAATAGATTTTTGAGAACCCGTTAATAATTACTGTTCGTTCCGCCATGCCAGGAACTGAGTAAATACTTGGAGCAATCGTTCCTTCTCCATAAAATATTCGAGCATAAATCTCATCTGAAAGCACTATGAGATTATGTTTAATCGCAATTTCTGCAAGCGCTTCGAGGTTTTCTTTACTTTGCACACAGCCCGTTGGATTACCTGGCGATGTGATGCAAAGCATTTTCGTTTTGCTGGTAATTCTTTTTTCTACTTCTTCGGGATGTATTGCAAAACTGTCTTCAGCACTGGTAGGAATTTCAATGGGGATACCACCAGCTACACGAGTTATCGCTTTATAGTGATGCCAATTTGGATCAGTGACAAGCACTTCATCTCCAGGATTAACGAATGCAAGAATAGATGCCAGAATACCTTCATTGGCTCCCGACATAACGATGACCTGTGTTTCTCCATTCACGGCAACCCCAGTATCTATTTCGGTTCGTTCAGCTATAGCATTTCGCAAAGGGAGAATACCAAGATTCGGAGAATAGTGGACTTCGCCGCGATTCAGAGCAGCAATTGCAGCTTCTTTAATATGCTGAGGTGTATCGAAATCGGTTCGACCTACTTCCCAATGGATAACATCTCTGCCTTCGGCTTCCATTTTCCGAATTTTGGCGAATACTTTACGTATTCCCGAAAAGGGAATTTCATCCAATCTCTCTGCAAATAAACTTTCTACTGTTTTATTCATAATTTTCCATTTCCCCTTATCCTATTTATGATTTCGCAAAATGAGATCATTGTAATCGCCAGCTTCAATCCTAGCCTCCACAACAACCGGTCCATTCATAGCAAAGGCTTTTTCCAAAGTCTCTCTATATTCATCACAGTTTTCAGCACACAGAATCGGTACTCCAAACATAGAATCCGTCTTTTCTGTTTCCTGTTCATCAATAATCGTTCTATAGAGTGGAAGATTCTTTTTCTCTTGTTTCACCTTGATAAGCTCAAGATTCTTATCTTTGAGAATAACAAATACCACAGCAAGATTATGTCGTTTTGCAACTGACAATTCTCCGGCCATCATCAAGAATCCTCCATCCCCGGTAACACAAACAACCTTCTTGTCTGGGTTGCATAATTTGGCTGCAATAGCCGCAGGAATACCAAACCCCATCGAAGACCATCCATTCGTCATTATCTGAAGCCCAGGTGCCGGGGTTTTCCACATTTGACCAATAAGATGGGTATGGGCTCCTACCCCACAGGTCATGATACCATCTTGAGGAAACACTTCTCTCAGAATTGACAAAGCTGCTCTGGATCCAAATTTTCCTTTAGGTGGTTCGAATGTTTTAAACATGGCATTCTTGCGTTCGACAAGAGCTGGAATATCCCAGTCATTATCTATTGGATCAAGTGAATCAAGAGTCTTCAACGATGTTGCAATATTTCCAATCACATCCAAAACTACAGGATAAGTAGTTCTATCAATGTCGGCTGGGATTACATCAAGATGTGCCAATGGTACTTCAGGCATCCACGATTCATAATTAAATTCTACAGGATCGTAGCCTACGCCAATAACAAGGTCAGCCTGTCTATAGGTAACTGCAACTCTATCGCTCAAGGCATGAAACAGAACACCTGCATATAGATTATGGTCTTCTGAAATCATTCCCTTCGCCATAGGAGTTAGGACTACAGGAATCGAGTGACGATCGGCAACAGAAACCAACAAATCAGAAACTTTAGCACGAACGGCTCCAATGCCAACTACCAAGATTGGTTTCTTTGCCTGCTTTAAGCGGCTTTCCAATCTTCCAATCATTGCATTGTTTGGATCTACTTCAGCATACGGGGCCTCAAAGGACATACCCTCTTCAATTTCAGGTACTTTTATATCCCCTAAATCCTCAGGCAATCCAATATTTACTGGACCTGGGACTCCTGTTCGTGAAATATGAACAGCCTTCTGGAACACCTGATCAATAATTGGGCTACTCATTCTGGTGGTCCATTTGGTAATCGGGGTAAAAAGCATCTGTTGATCAATTCCCATCTGATAGGTTCTTCCAATCATCGGGTTTGAAGGTTCTGTAGTAAGAGAAATCACTGATGAACGATCTAAAAATGCACTCCCCACACCAGTGGTCAAATTTGTAGCACCAGCACCTAGTGTTGCATAGCAGACTCCGGGAATCCCCGTAATACGGTTATAGACATCGGCCATAAACCCGGCACTTGCCTCGTTGCTGACCAGTACAAACTCAATTCCCTCTTTCCGCATGGCATCCATATAATACAGCCAGGATCCGCTGGGAATACCAAATACATAACGAACACCCAGTTCCTTCATCCTTTTTATTAATCTTTCAGCAGCTGTTATCATTCTGGCTCCTTCATAATTTGTTTTAACTCAAATTCGTTCAACTAATTTAGACACTACCTCTAATGTCTTTTTCATCATCAATCTTTTCTGTTTATTGAAAATCGACGTTTAGAGAATCCAACAAGAAAAACACCTACATTCATGTTTCTTCTTCCAAGACGTTTTTCTTCTTGGATTCCTATTACCACCGTTAGCACTATTGTCCTAACGGCAGTAATAGATATTCGTTCTAAGAAGGATCTGTTACTTAGCTGGGAGCCAACCTTGTTCGACAAAGTAACGTCTTGCACCATCATGATATGGTACGAGCATTTCATCATCAGGAAGTACAAGGTTTCTACCAAACTGCTGAAGCAGTGGGGATACAGCCTGTACTGCAGGAAGGTTCTCATACAGAGCCTTGGTCATCTTGTAAACCAAATCAGCATCGGTATCAGCACGAACAATGATGATGTCCGGAGGAGTTCCAACGGTAGGAACAGCCTTTGGCTGATTTGGATACGTATTGGCAGGAATCATAGCTCTGATGTAATAAGGATTGCTCTTTTTCAAGTTAGCCAAAGCCGCATCTGTGATAGGCACAAGATGTGATTTGTTGTCAAGAAGAAGTTCCTGCATTGCAGAAGATCCAAGGGCAACACCTAAGATTCCAGCATCTGCAAGACCGTCTTTGATCATGTCCATTCCCTGAGAGAATTCTACAAAGCTTACCTTCAGGTCGTCATAGGTCATGCCATAGGCAGCCAAGGTTTCTCTAGCGTCAACTTCACCACCGCTGCCGACAGGACCGACTACAATTCTTTTTCCCTTGAATTGGGAAACATCAGTGATTCCACTTTCATTACTTGCTACGACCTGGAATACATCAACAAACAATCCGCCGGTAAGAGATCTCATCCAATCCATCTTTTCTGGATAAGGATCTTGGCCGATACTTGCTCGATAAGCTTCCAAGGAACGACAGACAGCTACATCAGCATCTTTTGTTCTCAGCAAATCAATATTATGAGGACTTCCACCGGTAGCAATAGCAACGGCTTTCATTCCTGGAATTTCAGAATTCCAAATGGAACTCATTGCAATTCCGGTAGGATAGTTCATTCCACCGACACCTGCAGTACCCATGGTAATGAAAATAGGTTTAGCTGGTGCTGAACTGCCAGTTTCCTCTTGTCCATTTGCGAATAATGTCCCGACGGACACCATAGCCAAAATCAGAACCAGAACGATAGTAGTCTTGAATTTCATAACCTTGTTTCTCCTTTTTTGTTTCTTGTCTGCTGAAAATTCCATACAGACCAAGCTTTTATGAAATACGTTTTGAACGACTGTTCTTTATTGAACCGCTACAGCAGGGACCTCCTTTTCGATGTATTTTTTACGATTCATGATAGTCAAAATAATTCCTACAACACCGGCACCTATACCAATAAGGTCTGTTGATAAGGAGGGGGTAATCATCAATATTGCTGCCGCCAAAAAGAATGCCCTAGTCCATATCTTCAGCAGATGTAACAGGTATCCTTCAATTGCTACGGCAAGGAATCCAATACCGATGAAAGCTGTTATTGAAGACCAGATGATCATCCAGACAGAATCAGAAATCAGCAACATTTCAGGTGAATACACGAAGAAGAAAGGAATAATGAAGCCGGCAAGAGCCAATTTAAAGGCTGCCCAGCCGACCTTATTCGGATCAGCATTCGCCATTCCTGCTCCTACATAGGCTGAGAGTGCTACAGGAGGTGTTACTGTTGAGATAACAGAGAAGTACAGTACAAAGAAATGTGCTTGGAAGGCTGGAACATTCATGGCACGTAGAATAGGTACCGTGATTGAAGCAGCGATAACATAACAGGCACTGGTAGGAAGTCCCATGCCAAGTACGATTGAAACCAACATACTCAGAACGAGTGCAATAAATAGATGTCCACCGGAAAGTCTGACAATATTATCTGCAAGGATAACGCCCAAACCGGTTATGGAAAGGATTGCCACGACAAATCCTGCATTAGCCATTGCGACACCAATGCTGAGGATGTTTCTTGATGAATTCACTGCTACGTCTTTCATCTCTTTCGGTCCGATACGGGTTTCTTTTCTCACCCATGAGAGAATCCAGGTAGCAACGACCGTAAAGAATGCTGCATACAGTGGAGTACGGCCTTCGATCAACAAGTAAACCAAAAGTATGACTGGAAGCATCATCTGACCGTAACGAACTAATGTTTTCTTTACATCAGGCATTTCTTCCTTAGAAAGGCCTCGTAGTTTCATTTTTCGGGCACGAAGATCAATCTGAATAAATACACTTCCAAAATAAAGGAGTGCAGGAACAATTGCTGCGGCCGCAATGGAGAGATACGGAACACCAAGGAACTCAGCCATGATGAACGCAACAGACCCCATGATAGGAGGCATAAACTGACCACCGGTAGAAGCAGCAGCTTCAATAGCACCGGCGAAGTATGGTTTATACCCTACCTTCTTCATCAAAGGAATCGTGAAAGCACCACTGGTCGCAACATTGGTAGCAGCACTTCCTTGAATCATTCCAACCAGTGCGCTCGCAACAACAGCAACCTTAGCTGGACCACCAGTCAGACGGCCACCGGCTGCCATTGCAATATCGTTAAACAATTTGCCCAACCCACTCTTCTCAAGCATTGCTCCAAGAATAATGAAGATGATCAAATAGGTAGCGGAAACTCCGATAGGCATACCGAAAATTCCCTCACCGGTCAGATACATCTGATAAATTATTCTTTGAATGGTATGTCCTCTGTGAGCGAAGACTCCTGGGAAATATGGACCAAAAAGAGCATAGATCAAAAAGACGATAACAAGAATCAACAAACCTTTACCAACTGCGCGTCTACACGCTTCAAGCGCTAGCAAAATCGTCATGGCACCTATGATGTAATCACTTGTAACAGCAACTCCGGCACGTTTGAGAAAGAGATCACGAGTAAACCATGTGTACAGAATCATCACAATTGTCGCTGCAAAAAGACCAAGGTCGATTACGCTAGGCCTATTTCGGGGAGACTTTTTAGTAGCAGGATAATACAGCCATACAAGACCTAATATGAAGGCAACGTGGATTGCACGGTGCTTGACCATATCAGGCATTCCAAATCTGGAAGTGATCAGGTGATATGAAACAAATGCAATTGAGATAACAATCACAACATATTTCCAGAAAGGATCCAAATTGTTTCGATAACGTGACTGTTTGTCACGTTCCCTAATAATCGCTTCGCCATCCGGCGTAGCCATTTCAACAACATCCTCGAGTTCTTTTTTTTCCTTTTCGTCTTTCAAGCTGAACCTCACTCTTTGCGCCTTGACGTTTTAACAGGCCCTTTCTTTATCCTGCTAACTCTAACTCTCCTTACATACATTTCATATAATATAAAATATCATACATATTCTCGCTCCGCAAGATTTATTATATACAATCCAGCTAATTTGCCGTGATATTTTATGATATTTTACCCGTTTCTGATATTATATATAATATATTAGATAAT
>QJZS01000156.1 GCA_003247345.1 Spirochaetales bacterium | reverse complement strand
CACGATTCCGACGATCAAGATGATCGCTACCATACCGATACGTTTTTTGTTACTCATTGTTTGACCTCCCAGTCAATTAATTTGTTTGTCTTGACTGTATAATCGCACCCCTAGGTCACGGGATTTTTAATGGTAGGTAAAGATACGGTAAAGTACTATTTTTTTTCACAATATATTTTTATGTTGTTTATTTATCTCTTTTTATACTTGTCCATAAGAAGAGAGGACCTTTCGGCCCTCTCTCTTACAGTATTAGGATAATGCAGTATTTTGTTTACCAGCGAGCGCCGTATCCACCCATTGGGGAACGACCACCCATCATAGATCCACGACCACCCTGACTGTATCTTGAACCAGGTCCATAGGAACCGTAGCCACTCTGACTGTACTGACGTCCCATGAACTGGCCACCCTGCGCTAGAGCCTGTCTTTCTTCAGCAGCTGCCCATCTGGCTTTGATTTCCGCCTGTACGTCTGCAGGAAGACTTGCGAAGTAATCTTCATCAAGGCAATCCTGTGCCATAATTCTCTGCTGTACCGGTTGAGCTACCTGAGCGGCAGGGGCATACCCTCTCTGTGCGAAAGCAGGGGCAGCGGTGAGTGCTACAACACCAACGACCAATAGGATGGCGACCATTCCTAAACGTTTCTTGTTCTTCATCTCTTGACCTCCAGTCAATGAATTTGTTGTTCTTGACTGAATAATCGCACCATAATGTCTAGGTAGTTTCTACAGTAGGTAAAGATTAGGTAAAGTGGATAATACTTCTTGTTTTTGTATCACTTTCCACTTTTACATCCCAGCCATGGGCTGTTGCAATAGCACCAACAATGGCAAGACCAAGCCCCGAGCCTTCAGTGGTTCGGGAGGATTCTGCACGGCTTAACCTGTCAAAGATACGAGGAAGGAATTCAGGATCAATACTTCCCTCGTTCTCTATTACAAGCGTCTGAGCCTGTTGATTGGTGTCAGTGGTAATCGAAATCTTAATTTCAGAAGGGGCAACTGCATAGCGGATAGCATTGGAAAGCAAATTATCCAAAGCACGGGTAAACAGTTGGGAATCGGCAAATACCATTGCTTCTTTTTGGTCATACTGTAAAGTGATATTTCGTTTGCTTGCCTCAGCTTCAAAACGTGCCAACAACGTCTGTATTTCTTTGTCTACGGAAATCATTTCTGTATTGACTTTATAACCCGGTGATTCCAGATGAGTCAGCAGCGCAAGACTGTTAATAAGGTTTGCAAGTTTTTCAGTTTCATTATGTAAGAGTTCAATCCTCTTGTCGTCCAAAGGCAACACCTTATCGGCAACAGCCTCAAGCTGTCCCTTCAGAACTGCAACAGGACTTCTTAGATCATGGGCAACATCAGCTGCCCATTGCCTTCTCAATTTCTCTTCCTTGTCCAAATTATGCTGCAATACATTCGAAGCTTTGGCAATAGTAGCAAATTCAGTCACACGACTTTCATTGAGCGATATATTTCGCTCGCCTTCAGCCATCTTATTCAATGCTTCAGACAATTGTTCGCTTCGTCGTTTCATCGGCAAGAAGAACAAAAATGCTATAACAAAGGCTATCACGAGTGCAATCAATAAAGCAATTACGAGTACTCGCTTTGCTGCAGCCAGCAATAATGCATTTGCTTCTATTTCAGAAAATGAAGGGAGATGGAGTGCATAATATGCGATCGTAGTACCTGATGCATTCTGTACTGGCACCCAGTTCAAATTGTCCTGCATACCACCACCAAACATCATTCCACGTGCACGTCCTTGCGAGCGATATGAATAGACTACCTTCTGGTTTTGATCTGCAACGACCAAATAGGTCATACCAGGATCCAAACCTTCCATTACGGCGGGTAAAGCCTGTTCTGTAACAGTTCCATCGGTCTCCACCAGCTTGACCAATCGGTCATGTACATCAGTTTGCAATGCCGTCAATTGCTCTTGGTACCACGACTGTTGAGTAGCCTCCAGTCCAAAATACAAGAACACAGAAAGTAATCCTATGAACAGGACCAAACTGAGCATCACTAAAAACAAGTTGAGGTTGGCAAGAGAGATGGTACGCTTCATCTCAAGCTTCTTCCTTCTTGCCATTGAACGAATATCCGAAGCCACGCACAGTTCTGATCCAATCGGCTTGGCTCAGTTTTGCCCTGAGGTTTTTCATATGGGTATTGATAGTTCTATCAGAACCATCATGAACATATCCAAGGCACTCTCCCAGCAAACGGTGGCGGGTAATCAACTGCGGAGCATTCTCGGCAAGTAGGAGCAGCATATTCCATTCTAACGCGGTCAAGCTGATGTCTTCTCCGTCAACCGATACGTGATGTTCGACTTTATCAACTTCCATGGAATGGCCTTCAAGGGTGTATATACTTCCCTGTTTTTTACTACGATTACCTTGTAAATCAACGCGTCTGAGAATTGCTTGAACTCTCAGCACCAACTCCCTTGGGCTGAAGGGCTTCACGATATAATCTTCCGAACCCAACTCCAATCCTGTGATCCTATCACTTTCCGATTCACGGGCGGTAAGGAACAGAAAGGGAATATCAGGATTTGCCGCATGAAGCTGCTTGGCTAGGTTGAAGCCGTCACCATCTGGAAGCATGACATCTAGAATACAGAGCCTTGGAGGTTTGAACTCAAGGCTCTCTATCACACCTTCGCACTGGCCGAATACTTCAACAGTAAAATCGGCCAGTTCAAGATATGCTTTAATTGTCTCCGCTATGGAAGGGTTGTCTTCGACTACGTATATCATGATTCAAATGTAATTTGATAAACATCAGAGTGCAAGTCTTTCTGACCCATCTTTACCCATTCTTCATGCTATACAGCAGTCCAACCACCATCAACCAACAATAACGTACCGGTAACCATATCCGCATGATCACTAGCAAGATACATAACAGCAGAAGCCACATCATCGATGGTAGCAACCCTACCACGAGGAATTTTCTGCAGGACAGATGCTAGAAATTCCTTATTGGACAATCTTTCTGCTGTTCCTGGTGTATATACAAAGGTAGGCCCGACAGCATTAACCGTCACATTATCTTTGGACCACTCCGCCGCCAAAACCTTCGTCAACATATTTACGCCGCCCTTGGAGGCGCAATAAATTGATTCATTCGGGATGGCTACGACTGAGGCTTGGCTGGAAATGTTTACAATTCTTCCCCGTTTGCGCTCTACCATTCGCTTCCCCGCTTCCTGGCAGCAAAAAAATGTCCCTTTTAAATTCAAATCCATCATCCAATCCCAATCTTCTTCGGTGATATCGACAGCAGGGATTGGATTTCCCATTCCTGCATTGTTTACCAAAACATCGATAGGACCCATATCATTTTCTATCTGCGCAAAACACGAACGGATGGAAGCAACACTTCTTAGATCTAATTCATAGGGCCTACAAGCTCCCCCTCGCTCTATAATTCCCTGGGCAACTTGCTGCAAGGCTTCTAAATCACGTGCAGCTATGGCAACCGTAGCACCCTCGGCTGCTATGAATTCAGCCAGACCTTTACCGATGCCTTTGCTGGCCCCAGTAACCACCACCAACTTTCCTTCCAATGTAGATGAAAATCGTTTCTGTGCCATATCGTTACGCTCCTTTTGTACTTTTACCCTACGATGGGCCACAGTACACGTCAAGTACAGAAGAGGGGCACATTTTCATGTTGGTTGCTGTTTATTAACTTTTCTTTCTATAGCTCAGGATTGCCCAGACATTGAATGTAAGCATAAGAATACCAAGAGGAAGCAGATCATACACTACATCGACAATTGTACTCCCCTTAAGGTACACCCCTCGAAGGACATCGATCATATAGCGCAAAGGACTCCCATAACTGATAATCTTTGCCCATTCAGGCATGCTGGTTATTGGAGTAAACAAACCACTAAGGAAGTCAAAGATCATGACAAAGAAGAACATCATGAACATTGCCTGCTGGTAGGTGTTGGCATAGTTTGAGATGATCAAACCAAAACCGGAAATTGTGAAAACAAACAAAATGGCAGTCAAATACAATGTTGCAAGACTCCCCGTTGGTGCCAAGCCCCAAAACAGGAAAGCTAATACCATCATAAACGTAAAGACGGAAAATCCAATAATCCAATACGGAATCAGCTTTGACAAAATGAAAGTAAACTTGTTTACAGGTGTGACATTCATACTTTCAATGGTTCCTGCCTCTTTCTCCCCTACAATATTTAAGGCAGGGAGGAATCCTGTGATAAGAAGCAACCCTATAACCATTAGGGCGGGAACCATGTAATCAGGATACGAGAGATTCGTATTATAGCGATATTGTGGTTCTACAACCACCGGAATAGTGTTTTTGGCATATTGGGGTATTGATTCAAGCCTCAGGTCCTGACTGAAATCTTGAATTACAGAAGTCAAATAAGCACTTCCCAAACTGCCTTTCGTTCCATTGACCGTATCAGCAGAAATAAGAACCTCGGGTTCGCTGCCCTTAACCAAATCACTCTCAAAACCGTAGGGAATCTCCAAAATGGTGTCGGCTGTTCCAAGCTCGACCATACGAAGAGCATCGGTATCGTTGTAACGATACCCTGCTATCCTAAAGTACCCGGATGAAGCAATCTTTGCGACCAAACGTTCGCTGAGCATACTTTGGTCATGGTCAACAATTGCTACATTGATATTCTTAATCTCAAAATTAGCCGCAAAAGGAAGAACCAGCAAAATCATGATGGGAAACATCAGAATCATTCTGGGAAGAAAGGAATTACGTTTAATTTGTAAAAACTCTTTTTGTATCAAGTATTTAAGCATACTTACTCCAGCCTAGGTTTGAATTTCTTCAAACTAATGACAAGTACTATTACCGCCATCAGCGCCAATACACCTATTTCCGTCATTATCGAACCGAAGCCCAATCCCTTTATCATGATTTTTCTCATGGCAGAAACATACCATCGTGTTGGGATGATATGAGACAGCAATCTCAAAACTATCGGCATGGATTCTATGGGAAACATCATTCCTGAAAGCAACATGACAGGAAGCATCATTCCCATACCAGAGATCAAGAGGGCGACGAGTTGTGAATTTGCTATCGTGGATATCATGACGCCAAGAAGCAAAGCTACAAAAATATATAACAAAGATATTGAAATCAAAGCTATCCAACTTCCTCGAACGGGAACACCCAACACAAACATTGACATCGACAAGCTGGTAATCAAGTTCAGACAAGACAACACAAAATAGGGAATGGTTTTTGCCAATATAATCGCAACTGGTTTCATTGGCGAAGCCAATAATATCTCCATGGTCCCCGATTCTTTTTCCCTGGCAATGGAGATGGAGGTCATCATTGCACAGATCAGAAGCAAAATCATACCCAACACCCCGGGCACAAAGTTATACGCGCCCTTCATTGCTGGATTGTACAAGAGCCTGGATTCAACACCTATAGAAAGCGGTATATCCTGAGCGGTATATTTATTCTGCATCCACTCTGAAATAATTGCATTTGCATAGGTAGTGAGCGTTTTAGCAGTATTCGGGTCACTGGCATCGGTGATAACAGCAATTTGAGCTTTTCCGTCATGAATCCTCTCAGCCTCAAATTGAGTTGGAAATGCTACGATAAGACCTGCTTTACCTTGTCTAAATGCAGAATCAATTTCTCCTTCGTTACGCAAGTACCCTCCGAAGGAAAAATAAACACTTTGGGAAAGCTTCTCCACTATTTCAGCGGTAGATGCATCACGTGACGGGTCAACTACCATAAAAGTGGTACCTTTGACCTCGGTAGACATTGCAAAGCCAATGAGAATGAGCATAAGAATAGGAGTCACAAGCAGGATAATCAAGGTCCATTTATCACGCAGAATGTGGTGAAATTCCTTCTTGACGAAAGCAAATAGAGCATGCATCAATCAGCCATCCTTTTTGCTTTCCGTGCAATCATTTGGAACACATCATCCATGGACGATACATTGTAGTGATGCTTCATCCGAGCTGGAGAATCCAATGCTTCAATACCACCGTCTACCATGATAGAAACACGATCACAATACTCGGCCTCATCCATGTAGTGAGTGGTCACAAATACGGTGATGCCTTTGTCAGCAGCATCGTAGATCATCTCCCAGAACCGTCGGCGAGCAGCTGGGTCCACCCCGCCGGTTGGTTCATCGAGAAATACAATTTTCGGGGAATGGAAAATTGAGACAGAGAAAGCCAGTTTCTGTTTCCAGCCCAATGGCAGTCGTGATACCAGACTATTTTTCTCATCTGACAAACCCAAATCCTGTAAAAGCAACGTTTGCTTTTCTTCTATGAGTTTAGGGTCCATTCCATAAATTCCACCAAAGAGACGTATATTCTCCGCAACACTAAGGTCCCCGTATAGCGCAAACCTTTGACTCATATACCCTATATTGGCTTTTACCTTCTCACTCTCTTTATTGATGTCAAATCCCGCGACAATACCAGTCCCGCTGGTAGGCTTCAATAACCCGGTAAGCATCCGCATTGCCGTAGTCTTCCCCGCTCCATTCGCTCCAAGGAACCCAAAAATCTCACCCACTCCAACCTCAAAGCTAATATGATCAACAGCGGTAAATGAGCCAAAATTTTTAGTAAGTACAGAGGCTTCTATTGCATTCATTTTCTTGCCTCCTCTTTAGGTGACAAAGAAAGAAAAATATCTTCAATTGAAGGAGTAGCTTTCTCTACAAGAACCCCTCTTTGGTCATGTTCAGCCAGCCAAGCTTGCAGGTTTCTTTGATCTAAGGCACCCTTTGATGTGCTTAAATGTATTGAGCTTCCAAAAGAAAAACAGGTATTGGTAGCTGGATGGGTTTTCAAAAGCGGCAAAAGTATATTCAGTTTATCAGCTTGGATAGACCACAAGTCATCCTCAAAGCTTTCAGAAAGTTCGCCTGGAGATCCTGTCTGAAGTATTTCACCTTCCGCAATTAGGGCAATTCTATTACACAATGCGGCTTCATCCATATATGGGGTGGAAACCAAGATGGATATTCCCTCATTGTTGAATCTGCGGAGCATAGTCCAGAACTCTTTTCGTGATACGGGATCCACACCTGTGGTCGGTTCATCCAAGAACAATATTGAAGGACGATGTACCAAAGCACAGCAAAGTGCAAGCTTCTGTTTCATCCCTCCCGACAGGGCACCAGCTCTTCGCTTTTTGAAAGGTTCCAGCTGTACCCATATCTCTTTGATCAAATCATAATTCTTCTCAATCGATGTATTGAAAACAGTGGCAAAAAATTCAAGATTCTCCAGAACCGTCAGATCTTGATACAGTGAGAACTTGCCTGGCATATAACCGATGAGCTTTCTAATCTCCCAGAAATTCTCCACTACATCGAAACCTTCGACCGTAGCACGGCCTTCATCGGGAAGAATCAACGTGGTGAGAATACGGAAAAGCGAAGTTTTGCCACTTCCATCTGCGCCTATCAAGCCAAATATCTCACCCTCTCGAATAGAAAGGTCAATACCCTTGAGAGCCTGTACTTTGCCGTACTGTTTTTTTATACCATGTGTGGTAACAGCTAAACGTGGCATATTCAGTTCCCCTCGACTACAGCACCATATATACCTAATTTCAGGTATCCATCGTTGACCAAGG
>QJZS01000065.1 GCA_003247345.1 Spirochaetales bacterium | reverse complement strand
ACTTGATATGCGTTCGATCAAGGACGTGGCAAGCGGTGGAGAACTATCTCGTATCATGTTGGCCGTTAAGACGAGTCTCGCCCAAAGCGATTCTGTGCCTACTTTGATTTTTGACGAGGTGGATGCTGGAATCGGTGGAAGTGTAGCTCTCAGCGTAGCCCAACAACTCTCTCATCTCAGTAATAGTCATCAGGTGATAGTAATAACTCATCTTGCATCCATAGCAAGCAAAGCAAATCACCATATGGTCGTTCATAAGGAAATCAAGGATAAAATGAGCTATTCCTTGATCAAACGAGTAGATGGGGATGAAAGGCAGAAGGAAATCGCAAGAATGCTCAGCGGTGATGACAGCAGTAGTGAAAGTCTAGGGCATGCGAAGAAATTACTTTCCGAGGGGGCCATTTGATGGAATACTATGAAACCAAAAATGGATTTGCCTATGGCGAAGTAGGGCAGATTCCCAAAGGCAGCGTTGTCACAAGAAAAGTGGATGAACACACCATTGCAATAGACCATACCTTTGTAGATCACTCTCTGAGAGGTCAGGGGATTGCAAAAGAACTGGTTTTGCTTGTCGTAGAACAAGCAAAACAACAGAATCTTCTCATTGCACCAAACTGCTCCTATGCAAGATTCGTGCTGCAAGGAAGTGAGGATTTGTCTGCCTTGATCGCTCGTTAATTAATATAAATATCGAAATTCAATACGCTGGACAGCTCATTGAGTGCAACTGTATCAACATCCGGATGCATGTTTTTCTCATTGCAAAGGTAGGGGTATACTGCATCTTGCAAGGCTGTCAACTTTGGTTGGAATCCAACTTCGCGAACAATCTGAAGGAATTCCAGAACGAATCGCATATTTTTCTGATAGAGCCCGAATTTATGAATCTTGTGCCCAATTTCTTTCATTTCTTCGTCAAAGACCGACCCTATCAGATCAATGTCAGGTTGTTTCCCGTATTTCTTCATGAACTCCAACATGAGTGCGAAATCATCTCGATACTCATCCCATTTATCTAGGCTTCCGTAGAGGAAAAGGCTTTTCATGGAACTGAGTGCGCCACCGATGAGCTCCTCATAGAGTGAGCCCATGGGAAGATATGGGGTGTTTTTAGCCAAAGTCGCATAGTGGAATATATTCTCAGAAGTACGTCGAACCGCACTATAGTCAAGGAAACAAACACTCCTGTCAATTTGATCAAAAAGAACATCCCTCATCCGGAGTGGGATTTGGTCATGACCAAGCTGATATACTTTTACCTCTTTTTCTGTTGTTTTTCGTACATCCAACCTATATTCCATGGTGACTTTTTGAGGATTCTTATCTATGGAAATACATTCAAAGCGATTCAATGTCTGAAGATTTATCAACTCTAAAATCTCAGTCATTTCATCTTGCTTTTCGTATGACTCCAATCGGAACCATCCGTATGTATTCAACTGATCTTCACTTTGGGCAACACGATGGTTAAGGGTAAAGAACAAAGCTGCTTCTACCTCACCGGGTAAGGCCATCAATAGATCATTTGCAATGAGCCGGCCATCTCCATCCTGCTTCCTGTTGGCTTTCGCCTTTTGAAGGTCACTCAATAATTCTGCACGTAGATCATTTTCAACATATTGCTGGTACAGATTAACTGCCATCAATGCATAATCAATATTTTGTTTTGGTTCCAGTCCTGCAAGATCATTGAAGAACCATCCGCAGCTTGTGTAGGAGAAATGTTTGTATTTTTGCCCTACCAACAAGTTTGCCAAATTCCTTTTGGTCATTGCATCGACGGTGTAGGTTGAAAGGAATTCATCCATATCCTGCATCTGTGATGCCACCGGTGCGAATTTTGAGAGAAGCAACTGTGGATCTATATCAGGACCGAGGGCTTTTTTAACTTCGTCGGTATAGATGCTGTCGATTTTTCGTGCCAGGTTGTCAAAAGCCTGTCGCAAGGGGGTTCTCCATTTCTGATTCCAGGATTCGTCCCCACCGGTGTGACAGCCACAATCCTTGTACCATCTAGATACTCCATGGCTGCAAGACCAACTGGTACCTTTCTTTTCTTCTCCATCATGAAGGTGTGCAAGTTCTTTTGCTGGGTGTTTTGCAAGATAGGTGGCATAGTTTGTAAAGGTAAAGTCACCGCGTTCCTCAACCTTCTTGATCAAAGCGGCCAGAGCCATATCCCCATACGGTTCATGATGTCCATAGATTTCCCCGTCTGTAGCAGTATGGATAAGACCGGGTTTCTCCTGTTCCTTAATCATTAGCAGGCGCTGATACAGTGCATCTGCATCCCTTAGATAATGGCCAAAGCTAATTCCTTCGGCAAGCTGGGGATTGTAAAAGAACGCATTGATACTTTTACCACTCTTTCCATGCAAGAAAAACGGCCTGTCATATGGTGCGCTTTGACCCTTTAGGTCTATGAGCTTGTTATGCACATCCTCTATTGATTTACATTGCCATGGGGAGAGAATGACATAGTTTACTCCAGCTTCGATTAGCAGATCGATTACATCAGTATTGATTGCGGTTTCAGGAAGCCACATTCCCTGTGATTTTCTCTTGAAGCGTCTTTCAAAATCCTCTAGACCCCAGAGAATTTGAACCCGTGCGTCATCGGTAGTGCACAGCGGCAAAATAGAATGATTGTACGCTTGGGCAATGGCATTACCATAGCCAAGCCTATCAACACTGCTTTGGTCGGCTTCCAAGATGAGTTCATAGGTATGCGGGTGGTATTGTTCAATCCAACTGAGTAGGGTGGGGCCGAAATTAAAACTCAGATAGGCATAGTTATTGGTCATGCTCAGAATTCGTCTGACACCTGAGAGATATCGTGAACGGCTATTTGCACCATAGCAATCCACATGAATACGTTCGTTCCAATCAGGATACGGGGTCGCAGAAAGCTGTTTGCCGATGAGTCCCGTATGCGGATTCTCTCTCGGTGGTTGGTAAAAATGCCCATGGAGAATCAAAGATGTCTTTTCTTGTTGCACTGTATTCATAATTTTCTTGCCGAAGTATAGCATAAGTGTTGCAAGACGTCCTAGACCTTGGTGCCGCAACTTGCACATTCGCTTGATATGGTCAAAAATATACCAATGAGGAGAAAATTATGAGTATTCATATAGTTGCAGATAAAGATCAGGTTGCAGATACTGTGTTGTTACCGGGTGATCCGCTGCGTGCCCGACATATCGCCCAAACTTATTTTACCGATGTTGTGCAATACAATGAGATCCGTGGTATGTATGGGTATACCGGCTATTGGAACGGAAACCGTGTCTCCGTTCAGGGAACTGGTATGGGAATGCCATCATTCTCAATCTATGCTCAAGAGCTGATCGATACATTCGGTGCGAAACGATTGGTCCGAATCGGTACCTGTGGTACGATGAGTCCATCTTTGAATCTCAAGGATATATTGATTGCCCAAGGGGCGGACAGCGATGGCGGCATGAATCCGAGCAGATTTGGTTCTTATCAGTTTGCACCCACAGCATCTTTCAACCTTTTGGAGCGTGCGTATCAGAAAGCAAAATCACTGGGTTTGAGCTATGCAGTCGGCAATGTTTTTACCAGCGATCAATTTTACGATATTCATGGCGAGCAAAAGAAAAAGATTGCACAATCTCTCGGTACAATGGCAGTAGATATGGAGACCTCTGAGCTCTATACCCTTGCCCATATGAAGGGTATCGAAGCCCTTACGTTGCTGACCGTAAGCGATTCATTGTTGAGTGGCGAACAAATTCCCTCGATTGATAGACAGAATACCTTTAATGCCATGGTTGAACTCGCATTGCACACGCTCTTTAAGTAGTGCTGTGTTGACTAAAACCTTTAATTTCTTTTACGATTAGTCCAAACCCATCCGACAGGATGCGCTGTGGGAGTAAGCATGATTCTCATCAATATTGATTCCTTGTCTACTACTGAGTTGCAATACATTGCTCAGCAGGAGCAGCTGGATGATTGGAAGTCGCTTGACCGCGAAGAACTCATTGATGCCTTGGAAGAAGCGTTTGGCGAGCAGGATGATGAAGTCACCTCTGCACAGAAGGGAAAAGTACATAGAAATAGGTACTGTAATTCCCTAACCGACTACCGCGGAGATCAGCAGAAAGTCAATGATCTTCCGGGTGTCGAACAATTGCCTGAAAACTATTTGGACACATCCATTCATTTGTTGCAGCGTGATCCTCAGTGGGCCTATGCCTACTGGTCTCTTTCCACTGCATCCCAACTCATGGTATTCGGAGAAGATGGTCAGCAGCCAAGTACCTTGTTTTTAAGGGTACAGCAATCCAACTTGTCAGATGGTACGGTCAAGACTTTTGATATTGAAGTCTCAGTATCTGACCATCAATGGAACATCAATCTTCCTGATACCGGTTGTTCCTATCTTGTGGATCTCTGCTGGCGGGACAAAAAGGGCAATGAGATGTCTTTAGCGCAATCTAAGAGCATCGAAACCTATCCTGCATATTGGCAGGAGCATCTTGACGATCTCATTGAAGATCGTGACTTGTATTTGACTCATTTTTCAGCCTTGGTGACAAAAGAAGGCGATATCGTAGATAATGCGGTAATCCGCGATCTTGCACAACATTTGAGCAAGGGGGTCCTGTAATGTCCTGTAATCCGTCAATTGCCTTGATCCTGAATGCTCATCTTCCGTTTGTGCGCCATCCTGAGTATCCCAAATTCCTTGAGGAAGATTGGCTTTTCGAATCAATCAGTGAAAGTTATCTTCCTCTCCTCAGAATGTTCAATCGTCTTAAAAGCGATAAGATTCCATTCAAGATGACCATAAGCCTGTCTCCTACCCTGTGTTGCATGCTCACCGATTCTGTTTTGCAGGAACGATTCATCCAATTCATGGAACGTCATATTGAATTGGGAGAGAAAGAAGTAGAACGCTGTACCAAGGAACAACCTGAGTTTCTGGAAATGGCACAGTTTTACTTGGATCAAAGCCGACAGAACCTGAGTGATTACCAAGATAAGTATCACAACAACATCCTTGAAGGCTTCAAAGTCTTGGAAACCAGCGGACATCTGGAACTGGCGACCACCGCAGCAACCCATGCATACCTGCCTTTGTATAAGGATTATCCTACAGCAATCAATGCTCAGGTGGAATTGGGAGTGCAATCTTTCTTGACCACCTTCGGGCACCTTCCAAAAGGATTCTGGTTGCCTGAGTGTGGTTATTATCCCGAACTGGAAGATACTCTTAAGTATCATGGGATCTCTTGGTTCCAGACTGCCAGCCAAAGCATGTTGCTTTCGCCCGATAAGGTTGAGTACGGGACGTACCGTCCAGTGCATTGTCCGAATGGAGTGGCAGCGTTCCCTCGCGATTTCCAAGCAACAAGTTTGGTTTGGTCGAATGCAACCGGATATCCTGCAGACAAGAATTACCGTGAATTCTACAGAGACATCGGGTATGACTTGCCCATGGAATATATCAAAGAGTATATCCATGAGCCATCGGTGAGAGTGTTTACTGGCTATAAGTATTGGGCTATTACCGGTCAAACAGACCAGAAAGTACCTTACCAGCGTGATAAAGCACAAAAACGTATTGCCGAGCACGCCGAGAATTTCTTGTATAACCTCCAGAAGAAGGCAGAAAGCCTGGAAAAGACCATGCACAAAGCACCTTTGTTTACGATGGGCTATGATGCAGAATTGTTCGGGCACTGGTGGTTTGAAGGAATCGATTGGTTGGAACAGGTAATCAGGCAGAGTGCGGAAAAAGGTATGAACTCTTTTGTTTCTCCTTCCACATTCCTGAATAAGGAAGGTTCGACCCTACAGACAGCGCGTCCTGCGTTCTCCTCTTGGGGGCAAGGCGGGTATAGCGCAGTATGGCTCGATGGTTCCAATGCATGGAGTTATCAGCATATCCATAAAGCAATCGAAAGAATGGAAGAGCTTTCCGTTCGTTTCAGTGATCAGATCAGCTTGAAACAAAGATTCCTCAACCAGGCGGCAAGGGAAGTCCTTCTTGCCATGGCGAGTGACTGGCCGTTCATCCTGTTCAACAAGAGCAGTACCGAGTATGCCCAGAAGCGAATCGGAGACCATTTGAAGAATTTCAATGTGGTGTATCAGAATATGTGCAAGAATGCCGTCAACACCGAGTGGTTGGTAAAAGCAGAGAAGAGAGATATCATTTTTAGTGATATTGACTACAACATATTCAATCCTGAACGCTGAAGATACATTCTTAGGTAATAAGTCCCTTCCTTAATTGGAAGGGATTTTTTTTGCTTTTTTACCCTGCACAAGGAATAAAAAGGTTTACGTGTGTTAAGCATTTGTAGAAAATTTTCTGATTATGACCGGCCAAAGAGCTAAAAGTTTGGTTGTACACTAGTGGTAAGAAGTGTACATTTATGGAAGAAAGTGGGAATAAATCCCAAATTTAGGTAAAAGGTGAGGAGCCGAGTATGTTGACTGGTGAATTTTACAACACCATTGACGACAAGGGTCGTATACTCATTCCTTCACGATTGCGGTCAGCAATTGAAGGAGAGGCTCTTTATGTGACCAGAGGTTTGGAGAATTGTCTCTGGCTCATGCACCCCTCTGATTTTGAAAAATTGAAAAATACAATTATTAGTGGTCCTGGTGCTATGTTTGATCGCAAGATGCGGATATTGCAACGCGGGATGATTGCACCGGCTCAACTTTGTGAATTTGACAAGGTAGGAAGAATCAATATTCCTCAGAGCCTCCGAGAAAGTGTAGGTTTGGGCACCAAGGAAGATTCCGTTCTGTTGGGAACTGGAAATTACCTGGAACTTTGGAATAAAGGTGCCTACGAAGAATATCTGAATGCAAGCATGGGTGAGTTCCTTGATGCAGCTCAATCTCTCAGCGAGATGATCA
The DNA here is from genome assembly GCA_003247345.1 of Spirochaetales bacterium. Lineage (GTDB taxonomy): Bacteria > Spirochaetota > Spirochaetia > Sphaerochaetales > Sphaerochaetaceae > Sphaerochaeta. The sequence continues at coordinate 20,136 of QJZS01000065.1, read as the reverse complement.
GGGAGGAATTGTAATGGAATACGTACATTATTCAGTCATGCGTAACGAAATTCTTGAATACCTGAAGCCTCCCACCGATCGCCCGGCGAAAATGGTTGATTGTACTTGTGGAGAAGGCGGGCATACCTTCCTCTTCCTTTCTGCTTATCCGAACCTTCAGGTCACTGGCCTTGATAGGGATTCAGTGATTCAGCAGAAAGCAATCAAGCGAATGGAAAGCTTTGGAGACCGCTTTACTCCGAAAAATATCTGGTTTGACGATTTTTTTACCGACTATCAGGATCAAGACCTTGATCTCGTTTTGTTTGATTTGGGTATTTCAAGCTTCCATTTTGAGGAGTCTGAACGAGGATTCTCATTCCGTAAAGGGGAAATCTTGGATATGCGTCTCGACCAGAACGCACCGATAAGCGCCCAGGATGTCGTGAATGGATATCAAGAGCAAAAACTTGCCGACGTGATCTACCAATTCGGTGAAGAGCGATACTCCAGGAGGATTGCCCGAGCCATCGTCGAGAATCGCAAGCTTCACAAGATTGAAAGTAGCGAAGAACTTGCCTCGATTATTTATAAGTCTGTACCTCCCAATTACCGTTATGGACGAATCCACCCGGCAACAAGGAGCTTCCAGGCGATAAGGATCGAGGTTAATCGAGAACTGGACAGGATAGAGCCTGCGTTGAAGGGAGCTGTCAAAGCATTGAGAAGTGGAGGGCGTTTGGCTGTAATCAGTTTCCACTCCTTGGAGGACCGCCCCGTCAAATGGTTGTTTAAGTCGATGGCCGAGGGAGATGACCCTACCATCAAAATTTTGACAAAGAAGCCTTTGGTTCCCACCGAGACTGAGATTACAGAAAACCCAGCAAGCAGAAGTGCAAAACTGAGAATTATCGAAAAACGATAGGAGGAAGGTATGTCGAACGACTGGTACACGTTGGAGCTAGACAGACAAACATCTGTATCCCGTCCCCACGCACAACAGGTTCAACATGCGCTGGTCCTTGTGATGCTTCTGTGCGTAATGGGTGCAGTCTTCCTGCCTCTTTGGCAACGTGGAATAAATCGTGCCCTTGAGGTCGAATATCAAAATCTGTTGGAAACCCGTTTGGAATTGGAGGAACAACAACAAGTTCTGAAAGCAAGCATCTCGTCATTGAGCATGCCCGAGGCTCTGGCAGACGGAGCTTGGCGCGAGGATATCGTTTTCCAGCCGATCAAGGCAGAGGCGGTGGTTCGCGTTTCTAGGAGTAACTAAATGAACAGTTACCAACATATTGACCAATTTGCTTTTAATCCTGCCTCCATCGCACCGTTGTGCGATGCTATATGCATCAGAAATGGAGAGCAGAGAATACATGATGTCCAGATAGACAGCCGCCAGTGCTCTGCCGGCTCCTTGTTCTTCGCACTAAGCGGAGAGCGAACCGATGGCTTTGCCTATATTGAATCAGCCTCTAAGTTGGGAGCCGCAGCAGTTGTTGTCCCATCTGAAAGGGCAGCAGAAGCCCTACATCTCACCACTTGCGCTGTATTAGCCAGCGATAATGTACTTGCCAGCTTACATGCTCTAGCACGCTCCTACGTTTCTATGATTCCTCAATTGACTACAATCGGAATCACAGGAAGTTGTGGGAAGAGCACTACCAAGGAAGCCGTTGCTTGCATAACCAGCAAATTAGGCCCAACGGCAAAAACCCCCGGAAATCTCAACAGCGAATTTGGTTTGCCTTTGAGTATTTTCTCCTTGGATAAGCACAGCAGGTATGGGGTATTCGAGATGGGTATCGACCATGTCGGTGAAATGGACCGTATGGTCGGTATCCTTACTCCCTCTGTCGCACTTCTTACTAACATCGGAATATCGCATTTGGAGAAGATGGGCAGCCAATCGATTATTGCCAGGGAGAAAGCAAAAATCTTCCACCCCGGTTTGGAGGCAGGTTTCATAAGCAGATCCTGCAACTATCTTCCTCAAATCCAGAAACAGGCAGGTCGTCAACTCGGTCGCTACGATATATCCGATGTACAGGCTGTAGATTTGGGATTGGATGGTTGGCTCGTAACCTATGCCGGCCAGACATTCAAGATCAATGCAATGGGAAGACACATGCTTGAGGATGTGGTGGGTGCTATTCATGTAGGAACGTATTTGGGTGCAAGCGCTTCCCAGATTGCCCAGGCCTTGGATGGATTTTCTTCCATGCAGGGAAGGAGTACGGTTCATCGCAGTGATATTACGATCATCGACGATTCCTACAATGCAAGTCTTGATTCAACGAGAAGCATTCTTACCTATATCCAGAACTTGACTTGGGCAGGTCAGAAAAAGGTCGTTCTTGGACCGATGAAGGAACTTGGACGCCAGTCTAGGTCGGCTCACCGTGCTATTGCCACCCTTATTTCCGAATCTTCCTTTGATAGAGCTTACCTGTACGGTCAGGAAATGGCTGAGGCTGCTTCACAGCTAAGAAGGCAAGGGTATGGGAAACAGGTCAGTTTTACCGAGAATTTTGAGGAACTTGAAAGAAACGTCGAAAGCCAGAAGAATCATGGCGACCTCTTTTTGCTCAAAGCTTCCCGCTCTGTCGGAATGGAACGCTTGATACCTTCCTTGAGTGATCACCCCCAAAGGAGGCCTGCCTGAGATGTTTGAGCGGTTTGTGATTCTACTTGCAGTTTCCTTTGCAATGACCTTCGTTCTTTCGAAGGTCCTGTTGTCTATGACAACAGGAAGCAAAGTTGCGATCAAACCAGAACTCAGGCAAACCCAACAGGTAAAAGCAGGTACTCCCGTCCTTGGAGGAATAGCTTTCACCCTCGGTACTTTGGCGGTAACCTTATTCGATCCTAGTTTGAGTGATCCTTATATCGTATTCCCTCTCTTGGCTTTGGTATTATTTGCCGTCATTGGATTCATTGATGATGTGCTCAAAGGTCGCACAAACAATGGCGACGGATTGCCTTCTTTGTTGAAATTGACCCTGCAAATGCAAGGGGCTTTGCTGTTGCTGATTTTGGCAAAACGCTATGCCCTCATCGATACAAGACTCGATCTGTTTTTTATTCAGCTTGATCTTGGGCCAGCCTATTATCTTTTTGCATTGGTCTATATCCTGTATTTCGTAAATGCTGTGAATATTACCGATGGTTTGGATGCCTTGGCAGCAGGCTCCAGCCTACCTATGCTGCTGTTGATCCTTTTCTTGTCGTTCAAGCAGAACGTGCCTGTTTCACCAGCATTGCTGGGAGCGGTCCTTGCATTCCTTAATTTCAATATCAAGCCGGCACGATATTTTATGGGTGATTGCGGCAGCCATGCCCTCGGTGCCTACATTGCTTTCTCTGCGTTGCTTCTTCATGCGGAAGTTTTGTTTTTCTTTGCCAGTGGACTCTTCCTGGTTGAGTTGGCTACCAGCCTCATCCAGATAATATCCATAAGAAAGTTCGGTCGTAAGGTTTTCACCATTGCACCGTTGCATCATGCGTATGAGCTGAAAGGTGTGAAGGAAAGTCGTATTGTTTTTGCCTTCACCCTCATCTCATGGCTATTCGGAGCAGCCAGTCTGCTTCTGAGCAGGTGAGCGTATGGACATAAGAAGAGAATTCGACGATTGGCAGAAACAAGAGCAAAATGTGGAAATGGTTGGCGGTAACCTCAGTGCCTTTACTTTTTTGTGTATCGTCACACTCATTACTGGGTTGGGCTTGATCATGTTGTACAGTGCCTCGTACAACGAAGCATTGATCCATGGTCTTCCTCATTACTATTTCTTTTCTAGGCAACTGATGTTTGTTGCCCTCGCTTTGGTCGTAGGTATCATCGTACGGTATATTCCATTGAAGTGGATAGAATCTTTTGCGTATCCCTTATTGGGCATAGCAATACTGTTACTGATGATGACGTTGTTTACTCCCTTCGGGCAAGAAAGGCTGGGTTCAAAACGGTGGTTGCAGATCGGATCGTTGCCAAGTTTGCAGCCTTCTGAATTTGCCAAGGTCGCCGTGATTCTCTTTTTTGCGGCTTACCATCGAAAAGACCGAAGTGGTCAGTCGATACTGCGGCGATTTGGCCCTCCCATAGCAGTCAGCCTGATAGTTACGTTGTTGATATTGTTGCAACGGGACTACTCCTCAGCTCTTTTGTTTTTGGCCATTTGCTTTGCGTTGTTGCTGGCAAGTGGCTTTCGGTTTTTTCATATGGTAGTCCTTTTAGCCTTCATCATTCCTCCTGCTTTGGTTGCGATGTTCAGCCAATCCTACCGTGTAAAACGCGTATTTTCCTTTCTGTTTCCTTCTCTTGACCCTACAGGCATAAATTATCAAGTGAGTACCAGCCTCGCGGCTATAAGCGCAGGTGGTTTGTTCGGAGTGGGGCTTGGGAACGGTCAGTATAAGTTGGGCATTCTTCCCGAAGTGCAAAGTGATTTTATCTTTGCGTCTGTCTGTGAGGAACTGGGTTTAGTAGGGTGTGCCTTCATCCTTGCACTTTTTGTCATGATTGCCATCCTCGGGTACAATGCCAGTCACCGAATGCGAAATCGCAGTAGATTTCTCAGCATAGCTGCTTTTGGTCTTACCAGCATGATCTTGTTCCAGACCATCTTGAATCTGGGAGTAGTGACCGCCCTGTTGCCTCCTACGGGGATTCCTTTGCCGTTTTTCAGCCAGGGGGGAACAAACCTCTTCGTGGTATTGGTAAGCTGTGCGTTCCTTTATAGAATACTTTTAATCAGCAGCGGCCGAATTCCTTTGTACACAAGTTCTATGGATGAGAAAGAACGCAAAGACATAGATCTCCCTGAACAAGGGGGTGATGTATGAGGCATGTCCCAGTAAAGGTGAAGCTGGTGGGGCTCTTGCTGCCTTTGTTGTTGGTCACCGGACTGATTTCGTTGCGAAGCATGTCCGCCTTTAAGATTACTTCGGTTCAAGTGGTTGCCCACGGTGGGTCTATGCAAGTCCCTTTCGGCATCCAGAATGAATTGGCATCCTTTGTAGGCTTGTCTTTGTTTCAGCTCAACATACAAGCGGTGCAAAGAAAGTTGTCTGCATTCCCTACTGTTGATAAGGTGCAACTGAAACGCAAATTACCTTCATCACTGTTGGCTTCTGTTTTTCTCATTGACGGAAGTGCGTTGGTGCAAGCCGAGGATGAATCAGCATTTTATCTTGCAGACGGTAAAGCCCTCGTGCCTGTGGACAAGCCGGATGTTCAAGGATGGAAAAAGTCTGTTGTGACTATTTTGGTCCCTGCTTCCTATGCACAGATGCTCTTCACATATGGACTTGATGCTTCCTTCGAACAAGTTATGGAGTTGGCTCATTCGTTGGAAGATAAAACTACCTTGATAACAAGTATAAAATACGATAATAATAGTAGTAACAGCTTTGGAAAGATGGTTTTGGAAATCTCATCACTCAATGCCCAGATTTGGGTGAGGGAGCCTGTAGGGGCAATGCAAGTGCAAGCGGCCGTGGATTTGGTTGTACAGGACCAAAAGGATACGCTTTCCTTCCTCAGCTCAGATACCAAGCGCTACGATTTGTATCGAGAAGGTTTGGTACGCAGGTAATGAGATATACCAGAAGGGGGACGCTGTAATGGCTGGTGATAAGATGTTGATGGGACTAGATATAGGCTCTAGCCGAACCCGATGTGTAATCGGTTCGGTGAGCCGTGACGGCCAATTGATGGTCGACAGCATCTGCGAGCATTCCAGCGAAGGTGTACGAGCCGGTTCCATCGTAAATATAGAACAAACACTCAAGACTATTCAGACAGTAATCAATGAGGCTGAACTTCAAGCCGGTGCAGAGATGAGTGAAGTCATCATCGGAATCGGTGGAGAGAATGTCATTGGGATTCCCAGTACCGGTGTGGTTGGGATCAACAGCAAGGATCAGGAGATTAAACGTGAGGATATCTTTCGTAGCTTGGAAGTTGCCAGAGCCTTTGAGCTTCCTCAGGATCGAGAGATTCTGCACACACTCGTCCAGGACTTTCAGATAGATGGCCAGGTAGGTATCAAGGATCCGATTGATATGCTGGGCCATCGCTTGGAAAGTCGTGTACTCATTGTTACCGCCGCTTCCTCCCTTTGCCAGAATGAACGCAAATGCATACAGCGCTCCGGCTTGTCCGTGCAACGGATGGTGCTGCAGAGCCTTGCTGATTCTGAGGTGGTACTAAGCAGCGAAGAGAAGGAGATGGGCACCATACTCATCAATATCGGTAGTGGTATTACCAATATGATTGCCTATACCGATGGAGCTCCAGTCTATACAGGTGGTGTTAATCTCGGCGGAGATGCAGTAACCAATGACATTGCATACATATTGAATAAAGCACGAGGTACTGCGGAGCAGATAAAGTGCGAGAGCGGGCATAGTTATGTTCCGTCGGTAAGCAGTGACGAGATGATACTTATCCCACAGGTTGGGGGTCTTCCTCCCATCAAGATGCCGAAGAAAGAGCTGAGCAAGGTAATAGAACCTCGAATGGCCGAAATATTCTCACGGTTGCAGAACGATCTTGAGAAAGCCCAGGTCCAAGGCTCCTTCGGAGGCGGCGTGGTTCTTGTCGGCGGTGGAGCACTTCTCAGTGGTGTCACAGAATTAGCAAGCGAAATATTCCAGCTTCCGGCCAGATTAGGATTCCCTGAGGCAATCGGGGGACTGGACAGAAGCTATATAGGTCCTCAATATACTACTGTTCTTGGGCTTCTCAAGAGCGAAGCAAGAAAGATTCGGGAGACATCAGCAACTCCTCGTTCACGGAAGGAACGGGTACATCGGAAAGAGGGCGGAGCAGCCTCCAAGCTTCGGGGATTTTTCAGGACATTGTTTTAAGTGAGCCACAGGGCGAAGGAATATGGTATGGATTTTGGAATGTTTGAAGTAGAAGACATGGTTCAGGATGAACAGACCACGGCGACGGTGATCAAGGTACTCGGTGTCGGTGGTGCTGGTGGCAATGCGGTAAATCGTATGATTGCCAGCGGGTTGAAGAAAGTGCATTTCGTAACGATGAATACGGATATGCAAGCTCTTCAGCGTTCAAACGCTCAGAATCGCCTACCCATCGGAAAAGAACTGACCGGTGGACTTGGTGCCGGTGGGGTTCCCGAGGTTGGTGAAAAAGCAGCCCAAGAGAGCAAAGAGGACATAAGACGGGAGATTGAGAACGCTGACATGGTGTTCATAACTGCCGGTATGGGTGGCGGTACAGGAACAGGTGCTGCCCCAGTAGTTGCTGAGATAGCAAAGAGTTGCAATGCTCTGACCGTTGCTGTAGTAACAACCCCGTTCGCTTTCGAAGGTAAGAAAAAACTCATGCTTGCTCAAGCTGGTATCGAAAAACTCAGGAAGCAGGTTGATACACTAATCATCATTCCAAACCAATACCTTTTGAAGGTCGTAGAAAACAACACCCCGATCAAGCAAGCTTTCTTGATGGCTGACGAAGTGCTCTACATGGGAGTCCAGGGAATCAGTGAATTGATCACTGAACCTGGTGAGATCAACATTGACTTTGCTGATGTGAGAACGGTCATGAGAGGCAAAGGCGATGCTTTGATGGGGATCGGCTTCGGTGAAGGTGCCAACAGAGCTGTTGATGCAGCCCGGCAGGCCATCAACAACCCGTTGTTGGAAAATGCCAGTATAGAAGGGGCGAAGAGCGTCCTCGTCAATCTTTCGGGTAGTGATAACCTTACCCTGCAGGAATATCAGGATGTGGTTGAGTTGGTAACTGACAAGTGTGCCGATGATGCCCTGATCATTGCCGGCCAGGCTTTCAACCCTGAGCTTGGTGATCGTATCAAAGTCACGGTCGTGGCTACGGGATTTGAACGTAAGGAAGAGGTTGTCGGTGCTGAGATGTCCGAGATGGATATGGTCAAGCGCCATTATGCAGCCGCAAAGCCTGCTGAGAGCAGAAGGGAAGAAGAAGAGCCTGTTTCTGCAAAGAATCAGGAAGAAGAGGTTGATATCCCGGCTATTCAGGTCAATAGATGGCAGGATTTGCAGAAACAAATCGGCAAAGGCCCTGGAAGCAACACCAACAATGATTATGCAATTCCGGCTGTATTGAGATACTCCAGGAACAAAGCCGACGAGAAGTAGAGGCTATGAGACCGGAGGATCGACAATTACTTGCCGAATATCAGGACTATCTAATGATGCAGCGTCGTCTTTCGGAGGCGACGCTCTCTGTATATATCTTCGAAGTGTCCCGTCTGCTTGAAAGAGAGGAATACAAGGTAGAATCCATCGAGTCCGTACATCTCGAGAAATTCCTTATGTCCGAGAGCCAAGCTCGTTCACTTTCCGCAGCGAGCATGGATAAGTTGCTCAGTTCGCTCCGCTCGTTTTTCAAATACCTCCAGTTACAGAAGATTCGTGAGGACAATCCGATTCTTTTGATCACTCCATCCAAAAAGAAAACCAAATTGCCTCAGATCATAAGCCAGGAAGAGGTTGATATGCTGTTGGGGAGTATCGACAGCCGCACCGATCTTGGATATCGCGATAGAACCCTTTTTGAATTGATCTATTCCTGCGGGCTCAGAATCAGCGAAGCCTGTGATCTTGAGGTCGCCGATTACCAGAATCATACCTTGCGTGTATTGGGAAAGCGGAACAAGATGCGCATACTGCCTATAGGGCAGATTGCTGAGGAGTATCTGAAGAAATACCTGGGTGACATCAGACCACGTCTGGTCGGGATGCGCTTCTCCTCCAAATCCTTGTTTGTTGGCAGGAGAGGGAAAAAGCTGACCAGGCAAGGTGTCTATAAGAGATTCACCGAATATTGCAAGATGTGCAACCTTGATGCCAAGGTACACACATTGCGTCACAGTTTTGCCACTCATCTGTTGGAGGGGGGTGCTGATTTGAGGAGCGTACAAGAACTCTTGGGGCATGCCGATATTCAGACCACCCAGATTTATACACACCTTGAGACCTCTCAGCTCCAGCATACCTATGAGGCTTTCCATGATGACGGGCTGCAAGAGGATACAGAATGAACATCCTTTGGATTCTCTGCCCGATTATATCATTCGGTTCCTTTGTCGATGCAATCGCAGGGGGAGGCGGGCTGATCAGCCTAACCGCCTATATGGCGGTGGGCCTTCCCCCGAATATTGCACTAGGCAACAATAAATTTTCCTCTGCCAGCGGCACGGTGATTGCTACCGCCCAATACATCCGACAGAAACAAGTGGATTTCCAGGTTGGCCTGATAGCCATCATCCTGAGTTTTCTCGGATCTAGTTTTGGTTCGTATTTGGCTACACAATATGCAACGACATACCTCTCGTACTTGTTGATAGTGCTTGTTCCCTCTCTTGCGATTTTTATGCTCTTCAAACCTGATTTCGGTACGGCAAGACAACATTCAAAGCTTTTCATGGTCTCTCTTGGAGGAATTTCAGGACTGGTAATCGGCACCTATGACGGCTTCTTTGGCCCAGGAACTGGTATGTTCCTGACTATGATTTTCACTTCGATTTTAGGAATGGAATTGCTCAAAGCGTGCGGAACAGCCAGGATTGTGAATCTGGCTTCCAATGCAGCAGCCCTGATGGTGTTCCTATCTCATGGAGATGTAGATTTCTCGATTGCAATTCCCTGTGCGATAAGTGCAATCATAGGGGGATTCATCGGGAGCCGCCTGGCCTTGCGTATCGGAAGCAAAGTTGTAAAACCTGTGATGATGCTTGTTCTCTTGCTTCTCCTCATCAAGGTGATCATCGAGCATTTCTGAAGCAATACGGCACCTGATTTTCCTTCAGTGGTATGAAGCTTTCGGTATTGTTGGCCTTGAGCCTGCTCAAGTTGAGCAGCGAGCAAAAATTACAACTGGCTTTGGCAGGAATCTCCCTTAGGGATTTGCAGCAGTACCATGTATCTTTGAAAAGAGTGCACAATATGATGCATTTCTTACATGAGAACAAGGAAGTCCAATGCACTTTCTACGGTATGCAATCGTATCCTGCTATGTTGTACAGGATGGAGAATCCTCCGTTTCGATTAATGTACACGAAGTCGCTTCCGAAAAAAGATTCCCAACTCCTTACTGTTTGCGGCACCCGTTATCCCGATGCCGGTGGAGAGCGTCGAGCCTATGAATTCGCCCTTTGTGCGTCGGCAGGCGGTACGCATTTGATAGTAAGCAATAGTCGTGGGATAGATCGAATCGCAAGCCATGCGGCAACAGACTTTGGAATGACCTGTTATGTAATCTGTGACTGCGGTTTGGGGTCAAAGCGAATATACGATATAGCCAAACAGAACAATGTTTCCTTGGTCTCGGCTTATGAACCCTATGACGTGGCAATACGCTCGCGTTGTCTCAATCGTAATATTATATCGGTCGGGATGGGGGCGGCCACGATGGTCTTGCAAGCACCCAATCCATCGGGATGCTTGCATTGCACCACCGTAGCCTTGGATCAGGGAAAGGATGTGTATGTCCATTCCCTAGGATTGGATGGAGGACTAAGGGATGATGGGATACGATATCTTTCAATGATGGGAGCCCCTGATGTCAATTCCTATCCACAGCTTGCCTCTTGTCTTGGATGGGATGATTCAGCGCATCTGGTGCAACAACCGCAAGATTCTGCGTTGTTCCGGTTCGGCTCGACGTGGTATAGTCTTGAATATGAGTAGCCAATTACCGCAAGATCCTTTGATTTCTGATTTCTTGGAAAGCCAGAGGAAAATCAGGGACCTCAGTGAGCATACGCTGGTAGCTTATGCGCACGATCTTGCCCAGTTGCAGGAGTTCCTCGATTCGACGCATACAAAATTGCAAGATGGTACGCGTGAGGATGGCCGCGAATATCTCTTTTATCTGAAAGGCATGCACAAATACAGTAGCAGTTCATTGAACCGGAAGATCAGCTGTGCACGATCGTTCTATACGCATCTTTGTAAACTGGGATTATGCAAAGCAAATCCCTTTGCTCTGGTTGCTACTCCTAAAAGGCAGAATACGCTGCCCACCGTACTAAGCGTAGGGGAAGTTGCCCAATTGCTCAGCCAGAATTATGACGACTTCAAGACCACCCGTGCAATATTCCTTTTTACGTTGCTCTATGATACCGGATGCAGAATCAGTGAGGTTTTGCAACTGTACGAGTCTCAGATAGAATGGGAAAAACGCAGGATTCTTGTTTTAGGAAAAGGATCGAAGAGTAGGTATGTCTTTTTTACAAAGCATTGCCAAGAGGTGATGGAAACCTATTTGAGTCTGAAACATGAAGGCTATGACAGCGAATATCTATTCTGTTCAAAGCATGGAAAACAGTTGCCGATGAGTAGCGTTGGTAGTATTTTTGCTACATACAGGCGAAAGCTTGGGTGGCAAAAACAATTTACGCCTCATGTTCTGAGGCATACATATGCCACCCATCTTTTGGACAATGGGGCAGATATCAGGATGGTTCAGGAACTGCTTGGACATGCAAGCATTGGGACTACGCAGATTTACACCCATGTATCACAAGCGAGGTTGGCCAAAGTCTATGCGGCGTGCCATCCTCATGGAAGGAAAAAGAATGAGTAGTTTTAAAGGGACAACCATTGTAGCAGTTCGCAGGAATGGGCATGTGGCTATAGCAGGTGACGGGCAGGTGACTGCAGGAGATACAATTCTCAAATCCAATGCCCATAAAGTCAGGACGCTGTATGAAGGTAAAGTGATTACCGGTTTTGCCGGAACCACTGCGGATGCCTTCACGCTCTTTGAGTTGTTTGAGGGAAAGCTGAAACAATTCAACGGTGATCTTACCCGTGCCGCCGTAGAGCTGGCAAAGCAGTGGAGAACCGATAAGACGCTTCGTCAACTTGAAGCAATGATGCTGGTAAGTGACGGCAAGCGTATTTTCTTGATCAATGGAGCCGGTGATGTAGTGGATCCAGAACGTGATGCCATCGGTATCGGAAGCGGCGGCAACTACGCCCTCAGTGCAGCATTGGCATACCTGGAGTCGAATCCTTCTCTCTCAGCAGAAGAGATTGCAAGAAAGAGTGTAGAGATTGCAGCCTCGGTTTGTATCTACACCGATAATCAGATTCATGTAGAGGTACTATAACCATATGGGATATTCAGCCAGCAAAAAGCTTGATGAACTCAAGCCTGCACAAATTGTTTCAGAACTAGATAAATATATCATTGGACAGAAGAAGGCAAAACGTACGATTGCCGTAGCAATCCGCAACCGTACTCGGCGCAAACGACTTCCTGAGGATATCCGTGATGAAGTGTCACCGAAGAATATCATTATGATCGGACCTACAGGGGTTGGAAAAACGGAAATCGCCCGTCGTATTGCCAAACTTTCCAATGCACCTTTCATAAAAGTGGAAGCCACCAAGTATACTGAAGTCGGGTATGTGGGACGTGATGTTGAATCAATCATTCGCGATCTCATGAGCGTTGCCGTCCAGCAGGTGAAGGCCGAGTTGGCCGGAGCCGAAGAGGAAAAGGTACGTGCCAGGGTTGAGGAACGACTATTGGATATATTGCTTCCACAGATGGAGAAAGAGCCGGCGTCTCAGGAAGACGGATTGATCCCTGCCGGAACCAGTTATACTGACAGCAAGACCGTTACGAGAGAAAAATTCAGAAAAATGCTGCAGGAAGGCAAATTCGAAGACCGTGAGGTTGAGATCAATGTCCAGAGCAAGAAACGTGTAGGTATAGAAGTCATGGGCCAGCCGAACATGGAAGACCTGCAGGATGCGATGCAGAGCCTGGGATCCATTTTCGGCAACGGTCGTGGACATAACAGAAAGTTGACGATCAAACGGGCAAGAGAAATCTTCACCGAAGAAGAAACCGAAAAGGCTGTAGATACCGACCGCGCCATTGATGAGGCGAAGGAACGTGTTGAGCAGATGGGTATTGTCTTCATCGATGAGATCGACAAGGTCGCCAAAAGTGGTGGTGGCTCTTCAAGTATTGATGTCTCTCGCGAAGGTGTCCAACGTGATATTCTTCCCATCGTGGAAGGGACGAGCGTCTCAACCAAATGGGGGGTGATCGACACTACGCATATTCTGTTTATTGCAAGTGGTGCATTCCATGTTTCAAAGCCCAGTGATCTGATTCCTGAATTGCAAGGAAGGTTCCCGTTAAGGGTGGAGCTTGATGACCTGACAGCAGAGGATTTTTATAGGATCCTTACTGAACCTGCAAACGCCATCACCATGCAATATCATGAATTACTCAAGACTGAGGGTGTGGAAATTATTTTTGATGATGCTGCCATAAAGAAAATAAGTGAAATAGCCTATGAAGTGAACACGACCAATGATAATATTGGAGCAAGAAGACTTTTCACCATCATGGAAAAATTGTTGGAGGAACTCTCTTTCAGCGCAGACGAGCTTTCTGGTCAGACTGTGACGATAACCGATTCCTATGTTGTGGAACGGCTTGGGGATGTACTTCAGAATCAGGATTTGTCTAAATTCATCCTTTAGGAGGAGATATTGGAATTCCTTACGTTTGAAGCTGCCGATTACGATAGTGCACTTAAAGAAGTCCGTGCTAAATACGGTACTGCACTTCGTGTCCAAACGCGTAAGGATTTCCAAGTCAAGAATGGCGTTCGCAAAGAAAAACGGTGCCGTATTACCTTCTATTTGGTTGATACCCAGAAGATTGAGGAGCCGGTAATCATTGCAGAAGAAAAATCATTTGATCCGGCTTCGCATTTGAATTACTTGCTTCTTGAAAATGCCGTACCCCTACAAAGAATGGAACAGGCCCAAAAAACCCTGTTGCAGAGCGAAGGGGAAATAGATAAATCTGAACTTGAAATAGAATTCATGCAATATCTGTTGGAAGGAGTTCAATTCGAGGATTCTGTACACGCGAAATATGTAGTCTTTGTAGGCCCAGCCGGGGTGGGAAAAACCACATCTCTTGTTAAGCTTGCAATTAATCTTCGTGCAAAAGAATCCAAGAAAGTGGCGCTGTTGAGCCTGGATGCAAATCGCCCAGGGGCTATGGAGCAGATAAAGTCTTTCGCAAAAGAGTATGCGCTTCCTTTGTTCCTTGCCTCCGATGAGCAGAGTCTGAGTTCTGTGTTGCCGGATTTGGAAGGGTATGATCATATCCTGGTAGATACCAGCGGACGAAGCAGCAAAGATGTGGAGCTAGAGGAATCGGTTAGCGATATATTCAAGGTGCTGGAAGGCGGAAGCTGTGAATATATCCTTGTGATAAGTGCAAGTTCAAAGTTCGGCGATTTGTTCAATCATTTGAAATTATTCAATGAATACAAGATCGAGAAACTGCTGGCAACAAAACTCGATGAGACCGAAGAGCTCGGCAGCTTGTTGTTGTTCGCAAAAGAAACAATGCTTCCGCTCGCATTTTTAGCAGATGGGCAGGCTATTCCTGATGATTTTCATACTGCGGGAGCTTCGTTCTTGATACCCCGCCTGAAAGGTTTTTCCCTTGATCTGACCCAATTGTTTCCTTCCGTCTAAAGAATTGTCGTATCTTCGGGTACAAGCTTTCCTTGGCTGACCAGGGTTTTGATGACATTCCCTATAGCAGGAGCCGCAACATTCGCTCCATACAAGGAGCCTCTTCCCTTGGGGTTTCCTGCCCCTATATAAATAATGTATTGAGGATCGTCTATAGGAACCATGGCCAAAGTCGAGGTAAGGATGGTCCCGTCCTCGTAACTTTTGGTTTCCTCATTCAACAATTGTGCGGTCCCTGTTTTTGCGCCTACCTTCAATCCTTCAACGTCCGCCCTGGTGCCGGTTCCTCCAGGTTGTGTATCAAGATACATGCCTTCGCGGATTTCCTCTGTCACGGATGTATCAAGAAGGTCATCCAAAACAGTACGTTTCCGTTCGTATAAAATTTCTCCTGTTTTTGGATTTGACCTAGAGAGAATCAAATGGGGCTGAAGCAGCTGTCCATCAGGGCAGAGCGCAGTCGCCGCTGTAGCAATATGCAAGGCACTGAGCAGCAGCTCCTGACCGAATGCTATCGTAGGTTCTGATCTGCCCGACCAAGTAGAGGGATCGGCAATATAGGCTCTTGCTCGCGATGGGAGGCCGATATCATAGCTGGATGTGAATCCGAACCGTTTGAGCATGGTATAGAAAGCTTGGGGATCAGTCTGAAGAGCCCAATTTGCGATGGCTCCGTTGCAGGATTTGGCAAGCATCTGCTGCACATCAACCAATCCATGGGCGGTGGTACAATTAATGGTAACCGTACTCCCTCCTGCATCAAAGGTATACGAACCATCGCAATCAAACTTTTGTGATGTATCAGCCTCACCGATCTGAAGAATGGAAGCCATACTGAACAATTTGAACACGGAACCAGGCTCATACAGGTAATTTATCGCATGGTTCAGCCTCTCGTTGGACTCGCTGGTACTGAGTTTGTTCACATCGTACCAAGGATAGCTGGACATACCCAGGATATCCCCATTCTTGGCATCCATTACAATCGCCATGGCATAGTCGGGATCATATTGGTCAGCTATGCTTTGCAGTTGAACATCTAGGGCATACTGAATATCCAGATCAAGGGTAAGGGTGATATCCTGTCCATAGGTCGTGTTTTCACTACCTACTTCAGGGTAAGGGGCCAGATATGAATTCTGGCTGAGTTCCAAACCTTCGATCCCTTCTTGGTCCACATTTGTGAACCCCAGCGTCTGGGATGCATGGAACCGGGCAGGATAGGTTCTGCCCAAACGTTTCTCTATGGTTACTTGGTTTTGCAGCCCATACTCAGCAATTGCCGAACGTAAACTGTCCAATTGCCGGTCATCAATGTTTTTCTTTATCTGGGCATAGGTTGTGTATTTTGCGGCTTGCTCTTGTATCTCGGCAGGACTCATCTGTACGAAAGGAGCCAATACCTCGCTTACCAGTTGCATGTCCTCGACTTGGTTGAGATGTAAGTAGACTCCCCAATACGGTGTTTGAATGGCTAGGATTCTCTGATTCCTATCATAGATTGTGCCTCTGACCACATTTTGGGCGACTTCAGGGTTTCTGTAAGTCTTGTAAACTTGTCCCCCGGAAATCATGAGAAAGCCAAATCTGACCAAAAAAATCCCTAGGATTAGGGATATTGCAATACTAAAGGCATGGATATAAGTGCGTTTTGGACTGGTAGCCATTATTGTTTTATATTACTATGTAGGAAAGGTAATGTCGAGTTATGGGAAAAGACTATTATGATGATATGCAAGAAAGACCTTCCTGGAGATCGGGCAAGGAAGGTCCTGGGAATAAACCCAGCAGAGGACTGATATGGACGATTGCACTTGGTATTGCCATCTGCGTGGTCGTCATTGTGATTTGGTATCAGTTCTTTCCAGCACAGCAGGACAAGACTGACGCCCCCGTACAAGTAATCGAGGAAGTCTTGCCGGATGTCCCTGCACAACCAGTAGCGACTGATTTGCCGAGTGAACAGACTGTTGCACCAGCTGTTACCGACGAAAGCAAATTCGACGCACCGGTCATAGATGACCAAGCAACCGCCTTGGATGCAGTACAGACAACCCGCAGTACTCCAACGACCAGTTCAGCCACCATCCAGTATGCCCAGCATACGGTAGCCGAGGGCGAGGATCTTGCCTCCATTGCAGCGATGTACAATCTAAAACCGCAGACGTTGATCAGCGTGAACCAGATCAGGAACATCCAAGCCGTGAATGTGGGCGTCTCGCTCACCATTCCCGATCGAGATGGTCAGCTCTATACCGTGCGTGAAGGGGATATGCTTTCCACGATAGCAAGAAAGTACAGTCCTACATTGGGATGGAAGACCTTGCAGGAATTGAATAACCTGAAGAGCGAGAACATCTATGTCGGCCAGCAGTTGTTCATTCCTGACACCTCATCCGCCTCTATGGCCCAGCTGACTGATGTAGCACCGATACAATTCCAGAAACCGGCCGTCGGGACGATAAAGACCCTGTTCGGGCAGTCCTACACCAACCCCGCAACGGGGAATACGGAAAATATTGCGGGCATCCTGATCCAAGGCTCCTGGGGTGAGGCTGTCGTTGCTTCAGCCAAAGGCGAAGTAGTCGATGCAGGCTATGAGCAGAAGGGCAGGGGGCGCTTCGTGATACTTTCCCATGAGGGCGGTTATCGCAGCAGCTACTATCATTTGGAGAATGTCGAGGTACGTATCGGAATGAGCCTCGAGAAAGGCCAGACGATCGGAAGCATGGGGACAAGCGGTACGAACTACGAGAACCCGACGCTGTTCTTCAGCATCGAACAGTCGGGAATCGCCTTGGATCCGACCCAGTTCTTCTAGACACCAATCACACACATAAAAGAAGAGAGAAGCCGTAATAGCTTCTCTCTTTTTGTCAGGCGTTCTTGCCGCAACAGTTTTTGTACTTTTTCCCGCTTCCGCATGGGCAAGGATCATTTCTTCCGATTTTCGGTGTCTGCCTTCTGATCGTTACCGGCTTGTCATCCGATCCGCCTTGGCGTTTCGGTCCGGCTCCACTCCCAGAGAAAGCTCCCTGTGCCTGCTGATGCGTCTCAACAGTCTTGTTCTGTTTTGCGTGCTGTCTGTACTGCTGCTCGGGCCGTGTAATTTGTACGCGGACCAGCGTCTGTGCCATGAACTGCTTGATGCCTTCCAACATCTGCTGGAATATCTCGAAGCCTTCAACCTTGTACTCGACCAAAGGATTACGTTGAGCATAGCTACGTAAGCCTACAGCATCACGAAGATCATCAAGTGCGGTCAGGTGATCCTGCCATCTCAGGTCAATCAATCTGAGGTAATTGAATCTCAAGAAATCGTTGAACGGCTTCTCACCGGTCAACGCAACTTTGTCGTCGATTTCCTTATCGATGTAGTTGATCACTTCCTTCTTGAATTCTGCTGCGGTTGCATTGTCCTCAAGCAAAGGAATTTCAAGGTGGAAGGTGGTGAGCATCTCAGAGATTATCTTTGCTCCCTTGTGGTCTTCATTCTTGTCGGCCATGACTTCATCAACGATATCATCACTGATTTCATGACTGAAGTCCCTGACCCTCTGGAGCAAGTGATCTTCAGAGAGAACCGTGTCACGCTCTGCATACATATGGTTACGCTGTTCGTTCAGTACATCATCGTAGTCGAGCAGGTGTTTTCTGATCTCGAAGTTTCTGTCCTCAACCCTGCGCTGTGCCTTTTCGATTGCATTGGTCAGCATCTTGTGCTCGATGGGTTCCCCATCCTGCATTCCGATTCTTCCCAACATTGATTTCAGGTTGTCCGAGGCAAAGAGCCGCATCAAAGGATCTTCGAGTGATACGAAGAATCGGCTGGTACCTGGGTCTCCTTGACGTCCGCTACGACCACGCAGCTGATTGTCGATACGTCTGGATTCATGTCGTTCGGTACCGAGGATGTACAAGCCACCTAGTGCCTTGACCTCTTCATATGCTTTCTTCCACTCGGGATATACCTGTTTGATGGCTTGTGCAAGTACTTCACCGCTGGCATCGGCGCCTGCAATAACCCTTGCCCTGCCATCAAGACTGCCGCCCAACTTGATGTCCGTTCCACGACCGGCCATGTTGGTGGCAATGGTAACAGAACCCTTGGAACCTGCATTCTCAATGATCAAAGCTTCACGAGCATGGTTCTTCGCATTGAGAACCTCATGCTTGATACCCATTTTCCGAAGCAACACGGAAATCAACTCACTTTTCTCAATACTGATCGTACCAACAAGAATGGGCTGTCCGGTGGCATGCACCTTCTGAATTTCTTCGCAAATGGCTTGGTATTTGAATTCCTCATTGAAGAATACCAGATCAGGAAGATCCTCTCTGGCAATCGGCTTGTTCGTCGGGATGACCACAACATCCAAGCCGTAGATTTTCAGGAATTCAGGTGCTTCGGTATCAGCCGTACCGGTCATACCGCTGATCTTGTCATACATTCTGAAGAAGTTCTGGAAGGTGATGGTAGCCAGAGTCTTATTCTGGCCCATGATCTTGATCTTCTCTTTCGCTTCGATTGCCTGATGCAAGCCTTCGCTGTATCGTCTGCCATGCAGGATACGGCCGGTGAACTCATCGACGATCTGCACCTGTCCGTCGGCTACCACGTAATCGACATCTATGGTGTACATTTTCAGTGCGCGTACGGCTTGCGTTACGTAGTGGACAAACTCGAAGTTCTCATCGGCATACAAGGAACCGGTGATGATGTTGAATTTATTGAGCAGTTCCTCAATATGATTCATACCTTGGTTGGTGAAGGAAACCCTCTTCTGCTTCTCGTCGAGCTTGAAATCACCACGCTCATCGAACTCGGGAGCGTTGCGGTCGAAACGTGCAAGAGGATCCGGTTCGTAATAATCATTGGTGTCAGGGTTTTTCTCGCATTCGACCAGCATGGGGGCAATCTTGGATGCACCCAGGACCTGAGTCGAATCATCCTCGCTTTGGCCGCTGATGATCAGAGGAGTACGAGCCTCATCAATGAGGATCGAGTCAATCTCATCGATGATACAGTAGTGATGCTTCGGTTGGATTTTTTCTTCCTGCGACCACTTCATGTTGTCACGCAGGTAATCAAATCCGAATTCATTATTGGTTCCGTAGGTTACATCCCTGCCGTATGCAATGCGTTTGGCTTCGTTGTCCATTGAGGAAAGAATCACACCGACCGAGAGCCCGAGATATTCATACACAGGGCCCATCCATGAGGCATCACGTCCGGCCAGATAATCGTTGACGGTAATGACATGCACACCCTCTCCGGCAAGTGCATTCAGATAGGCTGCAGGTACACAGGTCAAGGTTTTGCCTTCACCGGTTTTCATTTCCAGGATATTTCCCTGATGGAGTACGATGGCTCCCATGATCTGTACATCATAGTGCCGTTCGCCCAGAACGCGACTTGCGGCTTCCCGTGCCAAGGCAAAGGCTTTTGGAAGCAAGGACTCAAGACTTTTTCCTTGGGCGATCTGCTCTTTGAAACTTTGCGTCTGTGCCTTGACCTCTTCTGCTGAAAGAGCTTCGGCCCAAGCCGCTTCTTTGTTGACCTGTTCCACTAATGGTTGAAGGGACTTGATGTCTTTGTCTTGTTTGGTCCCGAACAGTTTGGTA
>QJZS01000230.1 GCA_003247345.1 Spirochaetales bacterium | reverse complement strand
TAGAACTCAGGCTTTTTCGTACTAGAGATACGTGAATATATGTGGCAGAAGGTATTTGGTCGAAAGACCTCTTTAGTAGGAACGACGGGAGTTCTGTATGAACAGAAAATTCGGACTTATAATCATAGGTCTTCTTCTAATCATGCTTTTTATAGCATGCGATCCAACAACTACAGGCCCTGGAGATACAGCAGGTTCAGCACCAACCTCTTTGGAAACCATCAAAGGCGGGTGGGATTTTGCTGACCAAGGTGGAATGACAAACATTGCAGTAGGAATATTTCCTTCAGATGCTTCGGGAACCAGTGGTTCTGCTGATATTGACTGGCAACAGGATGCAATTGCATTCTCATGTACAGGAAATGGAGGCTCTTATACTGATGGAGTGCTCTCAGGAACCTATGATAAATATCAAGAGGATGTGAATGACAGCAGTATCAACGATACGGTAACAGACCTAACTATCCAAATCACGTTCACCCTAACAGATGAAAATGTACTTACGTTCTCTTGTACTGGAGAAGGGCCCCTTGCTGGAAAAACGTTTGCTAATGGGACTCATATTCCAGAATAACAATATCAACTTGGTAAGAACTTACCAGTTGTGTCAATATAGCACGACTGCACCGAAATTCGGTGCAGTCGTTACATTACAAGGGGTTTACATATTTTCGTTAGAAGGGATGTTAGCGCAAATCCTTCTTCATGATCTCAAACTCTTCTTTGGTAATTTCGCCTTTGGCATAGCGCTCTTCAACGATGCGCACTCCCTCTGAAGCATTAAGGGTCGTTCTCTTCTTTGAGGTTCTCACGATTGCAATAATGGACATAACCAAAGCAGCTACGACTGCGAGTACGAACAATCCCATTACCCAGTACATACCACCGCTGTACATCATTCCATACCCGTAAAATGGGTGACCATAATTTCCTGCATTCCAAAACATTGTATTTAGCATTTACTTTTCTCCTAGTATCCTAAATCTTTTTTCAAATTCAAAAACTCTTCTCTGTTGATCTCTCCCCGTGCATATCTACGCTCGAGGATTTCAAGAGCCGAAGGTGTCCTGGATTTATCCACGGGATTTTTATCCCTGACTGCGAAATAAATAATGACAATCGCTAAAATAAGTAGTAAAAACATCATTTTGCTCCTATTCCCTTTTGGATACACCTAAAGTATTGTACCAGGGGGTATACCTGTCAACATTATTAACTACTAATTCACTAAGACTTTACATAACTTCACAAAACTTCACTTTCGCAGGCTTTCTCTTCGGTATTGATAGAGAATTTTCCCTAATTCCTTGTCTTTTTTCTTTCTGTCTTGTATGACTTGTTCATAACTTACAGCCTCCCCAATCAGTTGGAGATAATTCTCATACCGATCTCTTTCGAGCAAACCTGATTCTACGGCATGCTGAACAGCACAATTAGGCTCTCCGGTATGAGTACAATCATCGAATCTACAGGATTTAGATAATTCAACAATATCAGAGAAACTTTCTGCAATTTCAGCCGCGCTGCTATTCATCCCGACTCCCCTAATACCAGGTGTATCGAGTAGCAGTGCTCCATTGGGAAGCAAGTGCAATTCTCTTGAGGTAGTTGTATGCCGACCTTTTCCGTCAGCAGAGCGAACCTCCTGTGTCTTAATCAAAGAACTGCCTAAAAGCCTGTTTACCAACGTTGATTTCCCTGCACCGCTTGCACCAAGCAACATGAAAGTTTCTCTCTCTTTGAGTGATGCGAGAAGAGGCTCTATACCATCGCCGCCAAGAGAATCAATAGAGAATACTACCAAATCAGGAAAACGCTGTACGATGCTTTCTTGAAGCTCTTGAAGATTGTCAATCAAATCAATTTTTGTAAGTATCAGATAAGGCTTGATGTAGTCTGCTGACAAAAGTGACACAAAGCGCTCTATCCTTCGTAGGTTGAAGTCATACTTACTATCTATAACAATACCCGCGCTATCAATATTGGCTGCCACAGTATCGCTTTCTTTGCTTCCATACCCTTCTTCGTAAACCAAAGGTTTATGATACGAGGTTGTCCTGGAGAGAACTCCTTCAATCAAACCTTTGCCTTGTTCATACGAATCGACTGCACACCAATCCCCTACCACAGGGGTTTGTTGTACTCCAAGGTCAACGAAGTTATTGAAGGCCCCAGATCGCGAAAGAAGATATCTTGTTTTTCCATCAGTGCCATAGTAATAGCCTCGGTCCTCCCTAATAATTCTCAGAGGAATATATCCAAAGCTTATATATCTGAGAAACTGTGCATTACGTTCCTCGCTCCAACCATATGTTTTCAGTGTGATTTCATTTAGAAATGTTTGCATGATTTTCCTTCCGGATAAAGATATAAGAAAACAGCCGACCGCTGTTTGGTAGGAAATCCCCGGAATGAGTTGCGTGTAAAGGTATCTGGAAAAATACAGTCAACTCCGTTACCGGGGTTGCATCACCGAATCCAGATATAGTTTGATCATCCAAACCTCCGAATATGACTAGTATAGAACATACTTTTTACGAAGGCAAATACTAAAGTTAAATGCATTACTACATCTTTACAATGCCAAAAGCCCATTCTCCATACTTCTACATATTTGCTCATATTCCTCCATCTAGTTTCCAACAAACCTTGGAGATTAAAAGAGTTATCTGGTGATACGATAAGGGCAACTTAGACACAGGAGCCTTATAGATGAAGAAAATACTATGGATAGCCACGCTATCTCTTGCGTGTGCGTTCCCATTGGTATCGCAAGACCTTAGCTTGAATCAAGCTTTGGACCTTGCATTGAACAACAGCAATACCGCTGCGAACGCATCTCTTACGCTACAACAAAAGTTTAATGATACACAGGTAAACACATACCTGCCTTCCATTACGCTTTCTCTCGGAGGAGAGGCTACAGCAAGCCTCATGAATTCTGACTACAGTGCAGGATTCAGTCCGATCGCCAGTGTTTCATTCTCTCTTTCGGATACTGACAAGTATACCAGGGATGAGACTGAATTGCTGTACAAGTTGGCTCAGAACACATATACCTCCACGATTACCAGTTTGCAAAGCACTGTAGTAACTGCCTACTGGGATGTCGTAGCCGCAAACTTAGCTCTGGAGATTGACCAACTTACCTATGATAGCAAGCAGGCAAGTTTGGATAGGATCAATGAGAAATATGAAGGCGGCTTGGCAACAACTTTGGAAGTCAGTGAGGGTGAACTGGCTCTTTCCAATGCAAAAATTGCCTTGAAGCAACAAGAACAGACTTTAGCGAACGCCAAGATGGCACTGAAAAACCTGATTGGACAGGCTGTAGATCAAACCAGTGATGATTTGATCAGTCCAGCCACGTTGCAATCCTTGGAAACATTGGATGCCATGGCTCAGCAGACTTCAACAATAAGTACGTTAAAACTGAATGTTGAAGAGGCAAAACTGGCGTATGCACAGGAAAATCATACCGCCTTCTCTCCTTCCTTGAGTTTTTCAGCTACCACATCCTTCTCAGGATCAGTAGAAACTACAGGAACTGCATTCGAGGACAATACAACGTTGTCCGTTGCGGTGTCTCTTCCTGTTGACTCCTATTTCACCAAGTCTTCGACGAAGATTTCTTTGGAAAATCTGCAAATGGATATTACCATTGCAAACAATTCACTCGAAGACGGAATACAAAACTTGCTGGCAAGCGTGCAAACAGCTTATACGGCTTTGGAACAAGCTGAGGCTACATTGCAGTACCTCGAAGCATATAAAGTGGTCGTAGAGAAAAATTATGAACTAACTTCCAATGCGTATGAGGCTGGAGAAGTTGACTACTCCACCCTGCAGGATATTGAAAACGAGCGAAGTAATGCTTCCTTGGCTATCCTTCAGCAACAAGTTAATTACACCCTTGCTCTGTACGATCTGTCCAACCTGTTGGAGACAGACGTAGATACACTTTTTCAATAGGAGTCACTAATCATGAATACAAATATATTTGATCGCATTATCACTATAATCTTGGTTCTCGTCTGTGTGGGATTGGCGGTTGCAATCGGCTCCCATTATCTTTCAACCACGAGCAGTACGGCTGATGCACTTCCACCACAGGCTGCAGAGAATTCACAAGAAACTATCGTAAATGTTTCAGTTATTGAAGCTACACGTGGTACCTTTACCAAAACATCCTCTATGGGTGCTGAATTAGCCAGCAGCCAAGATACCATTGATATTCAGAGCACCATTGCTGGCGAAGTAACCCAATTACTCGTTACTGACGGTCAAGAGATTGCCCAGGGCGATGCAATTGCTATCGTGGATCCTTCCACAGCTGGAAGCAAGTATAAGGCAACAACGGTAACCAGCCCCAGTGCAGGTACGATATATGACATCAACTCATATGTGGGTGAACAAGTCACAACCAGCACTACATTGGTGACCTTGGGAATGACTGGCGACCTTCAAATTAATGCTTCGATTTCAGAACGTTTCCTTTCCACGCTTCATGTGGGGTTGAAGGCGAGTTTCACCACCGCAGCTTGGCCTGATGAACCCTATACAGCAACCGTTACTCGTATCAGCCCACAGGTTAACACGACCAACAGAACCGTAGAAGTCACACTCTCCATCGATAATCCTGATGAGAGGTTGATGGAAGGCATGTTCGTCAAGCTTACCTTGATCACTGATCAACAGGACAATGTACTGCTTATCCCGACCGATTCCATCACCACCTATCTTGGTGAACCAGTTGTCTACATCGTAGAAGATGGAGTTGCAAAACGTGTTTCCATCGTTACGAGTGACTCTGATGATAACCAGAGCGTTGTTGAATCCGGATTAAGTGGCGGAGAGCAACTCATCACTGCTGGTTCTGTCGTTGAGGGGACTCAGGTATCCATTGTTAAGGAGAATGTATGAAACTCAGTGAATTATCAGTAAGAAGGCCCGTGCTAATAAGCATGGTCTATGTGTTACTTATGATCATTGCGGCTTTATTCATCTCAAATCTGGATATAGCTCTGTATCCTTCTGTAGAAATGCCTGTATTGACAGTTTTTGTCGAAGCTGATGATGCTGGTCCAGAAGAGATCGAACAACAAGTAACAAAATTAATAGAGGATACGGTTGGTTCCTTAGAGGGACTTAATACAATTACCAGTGAATCATCTGATGGAATGGCTATGATCATGCTTGAATTCGATTATGGCACAAACTTGGATGATGCATATGACGACCTTACCACATTGCTTGGACGTGTCGATGATCAGTTGCCTGATTGGGCTGACACACCTTCCATAATGCGCTTTGACATGTCGTCTTCCAGCACGTTCATGAGATTGCTTGTAAGTGGCTTGGATGACGAACAAACCCTTAAACAAGTTGCAGAAGATACCATATCCCCTCTCTTGCTCAGAATTGATGGTGTAAGCCAGGTATCAGTAAGAGGTGCTGGAGATACCGAGATCGATGTTTCTGTTGATCCAATTCGTTTGGAGTCTTACGGACTTGAAATCAGCGATGTGGCAACTGCACTTGATGCAAAGAACCAACAAGGAAAACTCGGAACTGTAACCCAGAATTCCATCGACTACTCGGTGTCACTGGATGAACGATTTATGTCTATGGATGATATCGAACAAACAGTTATCACTACTTTAGATGGAGTTCCCATTACGGTATCCGACATCGGTACGGTATCACAGACAACTACATCCAGTTTCCGTGAACAATACCTGGATGGCAATCCGGTTGTAACACTTACACTCTCTAATGATTCGGATAGTGTTGCCTCTACTGTTGCACAGAATGTTCGTGCTGATTTGGATTCCATAAAAGCGCAACTTCCTGAAGGGGTATCACTTTCAATCCAGCAAGATTCTACGACCATGATCACCTCAACCATGCAAGAAGTATATAAGAGTGCCCTGCAGGGCGTTCTACTTGCTGCATTGGTCATATTCCTCTTCTTGAGAAATTTGAAGGCAACAATCGTAATATCGCTTTCCATGCCTATCTCCATTCTGTTTACGTTGATGATCATGTCCATGTTTGGTATTTCCATCAACAGTATGAGTATGAGTGGTTTGATACTTGGTATTGGTATGATCGTCGATGCTTCCATCATTATCTTGGAGAACACCTATAAGTTCAGGGAGAAAAACCACGGTAGTGTAGCCTCTGCTATTTTGGGCAGTGAAAACATGAGTACCGCTATTTTGGCTTCAACTCTTACTACTATTAGTGTATTCATCCCATTGTTGATGTATAAGAATGACCTTGGCATGATCGGTATCATGTTCCAGGATTTGATTATCACCGTTTGTATTGCCTTGATCTCTTCCCTCTTTGTAGCATTGACTTTGGTCCCTGCATTAAGTGGAAGTATTCTAAGACTCGATACTCGTGTACAGAAGCCTTTGAAATTTAAACCTTTGGCATTCTTGGACAAGATCTATCTTAAAGGTGAGCAGAAGCTGCTGAATGCGTATAAGAAAGCATTATCATATTTCTTACATCACAGGCTTTTGTTAATCGTATTGCTGGTGTTGATCCTACTCTTCAGCTTACAGTTCTTCAGTGGCATCGGTATGAACCTGACCCCGTCGATGAACAGTGACGACAGCATCAGCTTGTCAGTTACACTTCCTTCTGGGTCAAACAAAGCTGCCACTCGTGACGAGCTCTTCCGCGTACAGTCGGCAATGATTGATACACTACCAGAAGAAGCTTATACACAGATTTTGGTAGAGGTTGGTACGTCCAACACCGGTTCCATTGAAATCAGTTTGCCCGATATTACCGAGCAGACCTATACAATTTCAGAGATTAAGAGTCTGATCAGTCCGCTCCTTACAATCAATCCTGCTGCAACATGGACATATGGGGCTAGTAGAGGACCTGGAAGTAGTACCCCAATCAACATTGGTGTTACGGGAAGTGATACAACCACTATAGCGGAAACAGTTAACCAGATTGCATCAATCATTAATACGTATGTCCCTGAGGCTACGAACGTTGCTACAGACTTGGCAAATGGTTCACCTAAGATCACTCTCACGTTGGATGAGCAGTTGATCGAAGACCTTGGTATTACGGCTAGTGATATTTACGATACTGTGTATTATGCACTTTCTGGAGATACTGCTACCACTATATCAACTTTCAACAGTAATGATACATATGATTTGGTCGTCAGTATGGATGATGCTAACCTGAATACGATCAATGATATCGGGAACTTGCTAATTCCGACATCCGATGGCAACGTCCGTCTTGAAAGTATTGCCACCTTCGCTACAAGTACCGCTCCTTCTACTATCACAAGAGAAGACAAGATGCGTGTAAACCACGTGACTGCTAGTTTGGCAGATGGTTATTCTTCAAACGAAGTTCAAGCAAAGGTTCAGGAAGCACTTGATGCTTACTTGCTGATTCCTGATGGAATCACGATTGAACAGAATGGTGATATGCAACAGTTTGCTTCATACGGACCTGTTTTGGCAATAATCATTCTTCTTGCCTTGGTGTTGGTATTTGCGGTTATGGCTGCTCAGTTTGAGTCATTGCTTGATCCGTTTATTATATTTGCCACAATTCCGCTTCTACTGATTGGTGTTATTTTCATACATATATTCATGAATCAGAGTTTCACCCTATTCTCGGTAGTCGGTATTGTCGCTGTGAGTGGTGTTGTTGTTAACAACGTTATTGTACTTGTT
>QJZS01000206.1 GCA_003247345.1 Spirochaetales bacterium | reverse complement strand
AGGAATTGAAAATTAGTCTGTATCTTGTAGATGGCAGCACAGAGGACCGTACTCTCATGGCCAACAAGCTCAGGGAATTGGTTGGCTCTTGCCTGGTGGCAGATGGCGATGTGCAACCGGCCGAGCTTCTTACCAATCTGCTATCAGAGAGAAAGGAAACCATCAGCACAGCGGAAAGTTGTACCGCTGGATTGGTCTCCAAGTTGCTTACCGATACCAGCGGAAGTTCCGCTTGGTTCTGGGGTGGTGTTGCCAGTTATGCCAATGAAGCCAAGCAAACCTTGCTCGGGGTCTCCCAAGAGACACTCGAAACAGAAGGGGCGGTTAGCGAAAAGTGTGTAATCGAGATGGCAGAGGGAATCAGAAAGCAATCAGGAAGTGATTGGTCTTTGTCGGTCAGCGGCATCGCTGGTCCTGAGGGCGGGACAGAAGAGAAGCCTGTAGGAACCGTTTGGTTCGGCTTTGCTTCCAAGACTCGGGAAAGTGCTGCCGTAAAAGTACAACTTTCTTCCTATGGAAGGGATTCTGTGCGAAGAAAATCTGCTGTTGTAGCATTAATTCTTGCAAGCCAATACATCAAGGGAGCTTGCTTGCTTGACACTGTTAAAAAGTGGCAATATATTTAAATTACCAAACCGCGGAACGGATAATATAATTTAGTAAATTCCAATTCCGCATATTCTTACAATCTGTATTACAAATTAGGAAGTGGGTATTTTGCGCCTCAGTGATAAGTGAGGTGCTATACATCCCCCCATTTTCCGCTGGAGTTAATCCTATGTCTTCCGAAGCATTAGAATCTAAAGAAACTGACGTGTCTGTCACCTCTGAGCAGGAACCTGCAAAAAAGGCTGTACGGCGTGTAACCCGAAAAAAGACCCCTGTGGTCGCGAAAGCGTCAGTAAAAACCCCTGTAGAGGAAACTCAGAAGGCAGAAGTCCAAGAAACGACTGAACCTAAGAAACGCAGAGGCCGTCCTAAAAAAAGTGAAGTTGAAGTAAAACCTGCACAACAAAAAGAAGTTAAGGATGCCCAGCAGCCACAACTTGATCTTGGTGACGAACAGCAAGCTCCTTCTTCGCAAGCACAAGAGCAGGGTGAACAACCCAAACCAGCTCCTGCCCAGCAAAATCGTGGACCGCAGAACGTTCATAAAAAGACCTTTAACAATAATAATAACAACCGAAACAATCGCAATTCTCAGAATAGGAGTCATTCCAAGAACTCCTATCAAAAAAGCCAGAGTTTTGGTTCTAATCGTCCTGGAAGACAGAATCATCAGGACGAACCTTCCAATGACCTGAATATCGAAGAGCATCCAGAAGCTCCTGTTCTCATCCTTGAAGATTTCACCACCATGTCCATTGATGAACTTCGCAAAGTAGGGGTGGAGCGTGGTATAAACGCTGAGAATATCCTCGATATGCGCAAACAGGAAATAGTTGCTGAGATTCTTCGATTGCATACCGCCCAAAGTGGAGTGATCGTAGGAACCGGGACCTTGGAAATCCTGCCTGATGGATTCGGATTCCTCCGTTCACCCTCAAACAGCTATCTTTCCGGATTGGAGGACATCTATGTCTCCCCGGCTCAGATAAAAAGCTTGTATTTGAAGACAGGCGATGTTGTGTATGGCCAAGTGAGGACTCCTCGTGAAAACGAACGATTCTTTGCCATACTTAAAATCTTGAAGGTAAATGGTGATGAGCCGATTGCTGCAAAGATGCGTGTGCCTTTTGACAGTTTGACTCCGCTTTTCCCTGATCAACGTTTGAAACTTGAAACCGCGGAAGCTGATATGTCCACCCGAATCATCGACATGTTCTGCCCTATCGGAAAAGGCCAGCGTTCTTTGATCGTAGCACCACCCCGTACCGGTAAGACCGTTCTTCTGCAGAAGATTGCAAATTCCATCAGCACCAACCATCCTGAGGTTGTTCTTATGGTATTGCTTGTTGATGAACGTCCGGAAGAAGTCACCGATATGCGCCGCCATGTAAAGGGGGAGGTTATTGCTTCAACCTTTGATGAACAGGCAAGCAGGCATGTTCAGGTAGCTGAGATGGTAATCGAGAAAGCAAAACGTCTTGTGGAGCATAAGAGAGATGTTGTGATTTTGCTGGACTCCATTACACGCCTCGCCCGTGCTTATAACCAGACCGTTCCGGCTAGCGGCAAAATTCTGAGTGGTGGTGTCGATTCCAATGCCCTGCACAAACCAAAGAGATTCTTTGGTGCTGCACGTAACATTGAACATGGTGGGAGTCTGACTATCATAGCTACTGGTTTGATTGAAACCGGCTCAAGAATGGATGAAGTTATCTTCGAAGAATTCAAGGGAACCGGTAATAATGAAATTATCCTTGATCGTCGTTTGGCAGATAAGCGTCTGTTCCCGGCGATCAACATCAAGAAGAGTGGAACTCGTCGCGAAGACTTGCTTTTGCCTCCTGATGAAGCAGCCAGAATCTGGCTTACCCGTAATGCAGTTAATGATATGGACGAACAAGAGATGACTCCGTTCCTCATTGACAAAATACGAAAGACAAAGGATAATGAGGCGTTCTTGCGGTCTATAAATACAGGGATTCCATCGAATTCCACAGCCTATTAGAAAGCAGGACCTGAACGAATTGGAAACTTGTCTGCTGCCTACAGCCAGCAGAACACATATCCTTGGAGGAACTTAGAATGAAAGATGGAATTCATCCACGTTATGAATTGAGTGAAATCCGTTGCTCTTGCGGCAACGTGATCAAAACAAAGACTACTTCAAAGAATCTTGAAGTTGAAATTTGCTCCGCATGTCACCCCTTCTTCACTGGTACACAGAAGATGGTCGACACTGCAGGACGTATCGAACGCTTCAAGAAGCGCTACGGCCTGAACAAATAAGACTGTTTGGTCCTAGAGATCGAAGCAAAAATCCCTCTTTTTTGGAAATCCCAAAGAAGAGGGTTTTTTTTAAGAGTTTTTGCATACTCTTTACGCATTTATTGGTTATATGGGGAAATGCGAAGTGGCAAAAACTACAAAAAATGGTTTTTTGTTGCAATATACCGACAAGTATCCTAAAATTGACGCATAAATTAGGTTGGGGCATGGACAACATAAAAAAACAACACATCAAAGAATACGGAGATGCTCCGCTAGTAATTGCACAGGTGCCTGGAACATGCACCTTGCTAGGTAGCTATGCGGATGCTTGTCATGGATGGTCGTTGGTTGGTCCCGATGCCGCCACTTTGTATGTTGCGATTTCCTACCGTGATGATCAATTGGTCCGTTTGTTCAATCCAACGCTCAATGATCGCAAACGTTTTTCTCTAAACAACATCAAATACAGAAAAGAAGATAGATGGGGGAACTTTCTCAAGGCGGTGGTTGCTGTCCTGGCAAATGAAGGAACCCAATTCAAAGGGTTGAATATTACTGTTGAGGGAAGCCTCCTTCATGCCGATACCCAAATGGTGAGTACAGCCTGTTCGCTGGGTACGTGTCTTGCCATTGATGCATTGCTTGGCTTGAAACTTAGTTTTTCTTCCCAGATTCGAATTGCCTATCAAGCATGTACCTCCTTCAATAATGAAAATTGCAGCATCAGTGATCTTTTGACCATGTTGAACGGCAAGCGAAGCACAATACTATTCTATGATTTGCAACATGTCACCTACAAAGAAATTCCATTTCCTTTTACGGAAGAGAATGAAGAATTTATCGCTATCATAGTAGATAGCAAGATATCCCCCAATGCCATGCGTGAGGAAATCCACAGCAAACGAATAGCCATAAAACGGGCATTCGAAAAGCTGAATGAATTCAGAACCGGTGGCTTTATGCGGGATTTCCCGGAAAGCGACCTTACCAGTCGAGTGGTTCCCTTGGAAGAGGAAGATCGGCATATATGCGAATATATCTTAATGGAATCAAGACTTGCAAATGATGCAGCTGCCTCATTGAAAAATAAGGAAGCTCCTTCGTATGGAAAATTGATGAATCGTGTACAAGCTGGGTTGAGGGATCTGCTTGAAGTAACCTGTCCAGAAGTCGACTGGTTGACCAAACGAGCGGGGGAACTTACGGGATGTCTAGGATCTGTACAAGTGTCCAATGGCTTCAGCGGCAATATTATGGTCCTCTTGAGTAAAGAGGCTCTTCCAAGTTATATTAGCCGTCTGGAGGACTACGAACACATCTTCGGATTCCATCCCCGTTGGTATACGTACGAAGGGAATGATGCTGCTAAGATTGTGTTTCTAGAGCATTAATGAAGATATTGCTGACAAATGATGATGGGTATCAGAGTGAAGGGCTGAAAACGCTCTCCGATGCTTTATTGCGTGCTGGACATGAGATTTGGATTTGTGCACCTTCTAGTGAAAGAAGTGCTAGCAGCCATTCGATGACGTTGCGTGACGATATCATCATCACTCAGTTCGGGGTCAATCAATATCATTGCAGCGGAACTCCAGCAGACTGTGTCCTATATGCCTCAAAGGGGAAGATTTTTCCGACTACTCCTGATCTGGTCATCAGCGGTATCAATCATGGATATAACATCTCTACTGATATCCTGTACTCCGGTACGGTAGGAGCTGCAAGAGAAGCAGCCCTTACGGGACTTCGTTCCATGGCAGTGAGCTGCGCGAGAAAGTGTGATGGTTCATTTCCCTTCGAGGAAACCGCAACGTTTGTCGTGGAACATTTAGGACAATTCTATCCCCTCACCAACAGTGATTGCATCATCAACATCAATGTTCCCGCTGTACCGAACGGCAAATGGAAAAGCGGGGTGCTTAGCTACCTTGATTACCATGATGCAGTGCAAAAAAAGCAACAAGAAAATACTCGTTATTTTGACTCATCAACTGTCCGGTTCGGTACCTCTGTAGTACTGACCATGAAGGGTGGTATTCAACCGGTGCAGAAGTGCGACACCAAAGGTACGGATTTCCAAGCTGTACAGCAAGGGTATATCAGTGTTACCGCAATTTCCATTCTTCCTCCTGTTCATTCACACTCTCAGAATGAGCTCGATCGTTTGAGCCAGGAGGGGTGTTGTGGGTAATACTTGGGAAGATAAATGCACAAAGTGTGGTCTCTGCTGCCATGAAAAGGCAATCTACGGCAATCATTTGGCGATTGACCTAGATAGCTGGTGCGAATATTTCGATCCCAAAACCAAACAATGTACTGTCTACGCCGAGAGGTTCTCCGAATCGACTCGCTGCAAGAAAATGACGAAGGCGAGAGCCATGTTCGCCTCCTATCTTCATGAGAACTGTGCCTATGTACAATGGGCTAGAAGATATCATATTCGCTTCGCTCGTAAGCGAATTTTCCAATTTATTCATTCAAAAACCTGTCCTGATGAGGACTCGGACGACCATCTGCCTTGCCAAGAATTTAGTGTGTAAAGCAAGTGTGGCTTGACTCTTGCAAGTCCTGTCACTATCGTTGTCTATGAGGTTTTAATATGGAACAGCACAGCATTTATTTAGATAATAATGCGACTACTCCGATGCATGAAGATGTCATTCAAGCCGTACATGAGGCTAATCTTTTGTATGGCAATGCTTCCAGTATGCATAGCTTTGGTCGTGATGCCGCCGCGGCAATAGAAGGTAGTAGGGCAGCAATCGCTTCCTTGATTGATTGCGACCCTTCATCGGTCATCTTTACCAGTGGGGCAAGTGAATCGAACAATACCGTTTTCAATATATTTCGTGAACAAATCGACCTTGGGTCGAAGCGTAATCGTATCGTAACTACAACCATTGAGCATCCTTCCATCAATGAATTGGTAAAATACCTAAGGAATCATGGATATAAAGTCGATGAATGTCCCGTTGATAAGGAAGGATTGATTGATCTTGAGGTGCTCAAAGGGTACCTTGCTGATGATGTCGCCTTGGTTTCTGTGATGACAGGAAACAATGAGATAGGAACCATCGAACCAATTGCCGAAATTACAAAAATGGCTCATGAAGTCGGAGCCTATATGCATACCGATGCAACACAGGCTATCGGTAAGATTCCAGTTACCATGAAAACATGGGGGGTGGACTATCTCAGTCTTTCCGGCCATAAGTTTTATGGTCCCAAGGGAATCGGAGTATTGGCTATTGCACCAAAAGTTCCTCTCGCTCCATTTGTCCATGGTGGGCATCAGGAGGGAGGCATGCGAGCCGGTACCTATAATACCGCATCAATCGTTGGGATTGGAGTAGCTGCCGAAATTGCTCAGAAGGAACTTGAGGAAGAGAGTAAGAAGCTTTGGGATCTTCGGGAGAAGCTTCGCAAGGGTATTGAAGAAAGAATCCCCAATATCGTGGTGAACGGAAGCCAAGAGCACTGTTTGCCAGGTACCTTGGATGTTTCA
Organism: Spirochaetales bacterium; assembly: GCA_003247345.1. Taxonomy (GTDB): domain Bacteria; phylum Spirochaetota; class Spirochaetia; order Sphaerochaetales; family Sphaerochaetaceae; genus Sphaerochaeta. Next base: position 1,353 of record QJZS01000206.1, on the reverse strand, counting down.
TTCCCCCATGCGGAGGGTGAATCCATTCTTCTCTATCTCGATCTGGAAGGAATTATGGTTTCCACGGGAAGTGCTTGTGCAAGTGGGTCGCTTGAGCCCAGTTATGTGCTATTGGCTTCTGGAGTGGATATTGAGATGGCACACGGATCCATCAGATTCAGTTTTGGTAGGTACAACACTGAAGAGGATGTCGATTACGTTTTGGAAAAGCTGCCACCTATAATCAAGCGACTGAGGGAGATGTCAACAAGATGACCAATTTTATGAGTCAATGGGTCTACACTCCGGTGGTAAAAGACCATTTTATGAATCCTAGGAATATCTGGCAGGAAGGAGAGAACTTTGAGGCTGATGGAGTCGGTGAAGTCGGATCCCTTGCCTGTGGTGACCAAATGCAGGTTTTGATCAAAGTCGAAGATGATAAGATTGCCGATTTGAGATGGCTTACTTATGGATGTGCCTCAGCAATTGCAAGCACCTCCATGATGAGCGAGATGGCTATCGGAATGACTTTGAAGGATGCTTATAATATTTCGCCTGATATGATCACGAACGCTCTTGGAGGACTTCCTGAGCATAAGTTCCACTGTTCGGTTTTGGGTGACAAAGCCTTGCGTGCTGCAATCGATGATTACTTGGAAAAGGCCGGAAGAGAAAATCCCTTCAAAGGCCACATTGCTAAAGTGATATGTGAATGCAAGCTTGTTACAGATGTTCAGATTGAGGATCTGGTTAAGAGTAAACAAGCAACCACCTTGGAACAGCTTCAGGAGCTGACTGAGTACGGTACCGTCTGCGGTAAGTGTGAGGATCAGATCAAGGAACTGTTTGAGGAATACAAACACATCTACAATGTGTAGAGCTTGAGAGCGTTCTCATGAAAAAACAGGCGACCTTTTGGGTCGCCTGTTCTCATTCTTGGATGTACTATTTGACTTGTTTGAAAGATAACAAGGTCAAATGCTTTGAAATATGCTTATCAAGTAGCTGTTTATACAGTTCTTCCTCTTCCGAAAGCAGGGTGAAGAAAGCATCCTTGAATAATTTTTTGCCTTTTTCATCCTCATCTTCCAAAAGGAATCCGTAGGTTATATGTAATAACTGTCTGGCATTGTTGTCATTGAGATATGTGGGCAAATCTGCATCAGTGACCTGATCCAAGGCCTTTATAGCCTTGATATCAGTAGTCACATGATAGAATGCCGTCGCATCTTTGAATCGCTCTAACGCATGGCTGTGCATCTTTCGGTACAACTGAGGATCCTTCTGGGAAACCAAGCGAACAGCTTCCAACCAGTTTGTACCTGCTGTCTTTACATGGAAGCTTCCTTTGATGACTTTTGCAAGGATCGG
>QJZS01000077.1 GCA_003247345.1 Spirochaetales bacterium | reverse complement strand
GCCCGCTGCCCAAAACCAACCCAGTATGCAGTGTTATTCAGAAACCTTACCAAGGCGGCTTTCTTGCAGGAAGAATGATGCATTTGCTCAATCCAGAAGGGGGAACTCTTCTTGCAATCCAGACCCATCGTTCAGCCTATAACTCAACCGAAAGAGTCAGGGGGTTTTATAATTATTTTGTGGGGAAAGATGCTTATCATGTACATGAAATGGAAGCCCATTTCAGCCAAGATATTGCAGCGAGTTTAGAAGCATTTTATAAGGTGCATCCTGATTTGAGCGGAATATTTGTTGTCAATGATGCGATACACAGAATTGCTGAGCAAGTATCACTTTTAGGCAGAAAAAGCCAGACTGTTATGATTGGATATGACGTAATCAGCCAGAACAAAAAAGCAATGCAGCAGGGCTTAGTAGACTGCCTGATCAGTCAGAGACCGGAATTCCAAGGGTATACCGCTATATATCAGTTGTATAGAAAAGGTTTGCTGAATCAAATTCCAGAATCGAACATCTGTGTTCCTATTGATATCATTCTGCCTGAAAACTTAATGGATGATTGCCCAGTTTAATTTGGCAGAAGGGAGCTGTTCAAATGCAAACTTCGAAAAATGATTTCTTCCAGAATTTTAGCAGTGTTTTCACAATCTCTTGGTCACTGGGTGCAAAATCATAGGACTGAAGGTCATCCAGATCGACCCAACGATACTCGGTATGTACAGAAAGCTTCATGGTAGAAAAATCTTCGACATACACTGAATAGGCTTTCAAATGATAGAGCGTATCTTTGTTGGTGAAGTCATGAGAATGCAACAATCGGCCTACAGAAACAGACAAACCAAGTTCCTCATCAAATTCACGAATGAGCGTTTGCTCTTCAGTTTCTCCATAACGATTCTTCCCACCAGGAAATTCCCAGAGCCCTCCGATTGATCCCTTATCCTCTCTCTTTGCAATAAAGAAGGATTTCTCCTTCATCAATATACCTGCTGTTGTAATACGCTCTTGCATTTCCACTCTCCTACATCAAAACCAACTGGGGGGCTAAGAAATGAAGGAGTGCAATGACCAGTGTCAAAATTCCTACATTTCGTTTGTTCTGTTCCATATAGCGTCCGGTTGCATCCAAAACAGATGCCTCATCACCTTTGGACTCATCAGAATTTTTCATTGCTTGGAACAGGTAATACAATGTCAAAGAAAAAATATTGAACATCGGCACTGCATCCCCTAGCAATATCGGACCGGGGTCCATTGGGAAAAAACCTAACCCCAAGGTAAGAAACAAACCACTAATAATCAATAGTCTTCTTAACCAACGTCGTGTTCTGAATGCGTATCTAAGCGACAACAACAACGCAAAATTCAAGCCATATGTATCAGCCAGCAACATCCCCGCGCCGAGGATAAGGTAGAGAAGAGACAGTACATAGAGTTGCATCATTGTTCGGCCTCCTTGACGGCAGCCCCTACACAATTGAGCAAGGATTCACTGTCATAATAACCAAAGGCTTCTTCTGCCAATCGTCCGGCACTCTGATGAATCAACGTACCTTCAAGAGCAATTGTTTCCAAATTCTCAAGTTTGCCGAGTAAAGCTCCGAGGATTCCAGAAAGAACATCTCCACTGCCTCCTACACCTAAGGACGGATTATTTCCCTCAACAACGACTAGCTCTCCTGTACGAGAAACTATATAAACAAGTTGAGCTTTCACAACAAGTGTTGCTTCCAATTCTCTGGATATCTGCTTCAAGCTTGAAAAGAACTCCAACGGAGTATCATTCTTCCCGATTGTTGTTTCTTGTTTTTCAGGATGAAGAGCCTTGGACAGAGCTCTCAGTTCTCCAAGATGAGGTGTTAGGATGAGAGGCCCGTGTTCTGGCCTTTCCCCTTTAGCCAAAATCGTCGCATAACAGGTAATTCCATCGGCATCCAATACTATAGGCTTCTTGGTCTCAAATAAGGTTCTGAGAATTTTTTCTCTGCCATCACCCCACCCCGGGCCTGCCAAAATGGCATCAAAACGTTGCAAGCTTTGGTGCTTATACACACTTACCATCACGGACGGAGATTCGCTTGCAGCAACAGTGTAGACATCAGGATCACAAAATAGGGTTACGAGCCCAGCTCGTGCCGAAAAAGCAGCCCGACTTGCAAGGCGTGCTGCACCCGTATATACCGTACTGCCTCCGAAAATCGCCAGATGTCCACGGCTATTTTTATATTCGTTACTTTTAAGCTTTGGCAATTTACCAATGCTTCTCTCACAAAGGAGCGCCACCGCTTCAGGAGTTTCCAACAATGATGGAGGAAAGGATGGATTTGCCAAAACAATTTTGCCGCAAGAAGGTCTATTCACAGGATGATACATGCCAATCTTTTCCAAACCCATGGTAATAGTCAGATCAGCTTGGATATGGGTTTCTGAAACACTTACCTCATCACCAATAGCACTAGGGATATCAATTGCCAAACATCGGGCAGGACTTTCGTTGGCTAATACTACCAAATCCTGAATTTCTGCCTTCAAAGGGCCTTTCAGCCCAGTACCAACCAATCCATCAATAATCCAAGCAGCATTAGAGAATATTGTCTGTCGTACCAAGTCATCAGTTTGGGCCCACTCTACACAAGACATCTTGTACGTCCCAATGATTGCCCGCTGAAGAGCGGATGATTCTGAGAGATGTGCACCTGCATACACAATCACGATATTTTTAAAGCCATCATTAAAGGCGTACCGTGCAACAACCAAGGCATCTCCCCCGTTGTTACCCCCGCCTGCTAGAAAGACCAATTTATCCTCTACGTGAAGCAAAGGCTTCCAAATCTGATACATCTGTAAGCCTGCACTCTCCATCAATGAGAGAGCGGGAATCTTCGCCAAGCTCTGGGTCTGGGCATCGATGGCAGTGACATCGCTCGATAGCACAAGTCTTTTCATATAGAATACTGTACAGGAGAGCCAAGTGGCGGTCAACTGAATGCATATTGACAGTTTCGGTTCTAATCACTAGGCTTGGATTGTCCTGGGGTGGCCACATGGCCTGAGATTACACCCGTTAACCTGATCTGGATCATACCAGCGTAGGGAGACAGTCTCAAGTTCTCAATACAATCCCCATGGCAAACTAATTTATTATGGAGGTGCTTATGAACAAGCATCGTTTCGTATGTGTATTGGTTGCCATCCTTTCACTTCTCGCTCCGCTTTCTGCACAGGCAGTGAAGGAACAACAACCTCAAGAGTTGGTCGTATATGCGTATGACGCATTCTGTGGAGATTGGGGTCCAGGCCCTGCACTGGTTGAGAAGTTCCAACAGGAAACCGGTATCAAGGTAAATTTGGTTAGTTCCGGGGATGCAATGGAGATGATGACAAAGCTCATTTCCGAAAAAGATAATCCTTGGGCCGATGTAGTAGTAGGTATCACCAATGACATGGCTTCAAAAATTTATGATGCAAATCTACTTGAATCATACAATAGCCCTGCATTGGCAGATATTCCTTCATTCCTCCAATTCGATGCACAGCATCGTCTGATTCCTTTTGACTACGGCAACTTCTCATTCGTAGTCGATACCGAGAAAATGGATGCAAAAGACATTCCTCATACCTTGGCTTCACTTACTGACCCAATGTACAAGGACAAAGTCATCCTGATCGATCCAAGAACCAGCTCTGTTGGCCTTGGACTCCTGCTTTGGACAATCGAAGTATTTGGTGAAGACAATTACCTGAATTGGTGGGAGCAAATGAAAGACCAAGCCCTTACCATCACTGATGGTTGGTCCAGTGCATATGGCTTGTTCACAGAAGGTGAAGCTCCTCTAGTTCTTAGCTATACCACAAGCCCTGTATACCATGTGACTTTCGAAGACACGACTCGTTATCAGACGGTCCTATTCGATGAAGGGCACAGCACGACGATAGAAGGTCTTGGACTGCTTGCTTCAAGCAAAAACAAAGATGCAGCCAAGAAATTCATGGACTTCTTACTCACCGAAGGTCAGCTGGATATCGCTGTAGCTAATTCCATGTATCCGGTAAACAGCAAGACCGAACTTACTCCAGCTTTCGCCTATGCTCCTAAACCAGAAAAGAACCTCTCCATAGACAGTCAAACCCTTGCAAAAAACCTGGATAGATGGCTTACTGAATGGACAAAGGTAATGAGTAAATGAGTGCAACTAACAACTTGCAATATAGACGTTTCTATCGAACCATGCCTATTGGGCCGATGGCAGTCTTGACGCTGTTGTTTTTTGTTCCACTTCTTTTCACACTCTCCTCAGCGTTTATCACTGAGGAGGGTTTTTCTCTCTCCCATATTTTCTCTGTCTTCTCGGATCCTTACACACAAAAGATTATGGGTTTCACGCTGTTACAGGCGGCGGTTTCCACCCTTGCTTCCTTGCTCTTGGCACTTCCTGGAGCTTACCTGATAGCAACCTACTCTTTTAAAGGAAAGCGCTTTATCTTAGCGCTCAGTGCTATCCCCTTTGTAATTCCCTCCATTTTGGTCGTACTTGGATTTGTGATTTTCTTCGGAAACAATGGATTCTTGAATAAGATTCTCATGGATGTATTTAACCTTCAAGAACCACCGCTTAAAATCCTTTATTCCTTTCCGGCTATCATCCTTGCTCACACGTTTTACAACTTTCCAATTATCATGAATCTGGTTTCCTCATATTGGGAGCATATGGATGACACTTGCGAATCGGCAAGTTGGACGCTTGGAGCCAATAAAATACAGACGTTCTTTTCAATCACCCTGCCACGACTCATTCCGGCAATAGTGTCGGCAGCTTCTTTGGTGTTCCTGTTCTGTTTCAACAGTTTCGCAATCATCCTGGTATTGGGTGGTGGCCCCCAGTTCACCACGATGGAAGTCGAGATCTATCGTCAAGCCCGCATGATGGGAGATCCTTCCACAGCTGCAGCTCTTTCCCTATTTTCTATTTTGGTCACTTCGCTTTTGCTTATCTGGTATAATACTACCCAAAAAAAATTAGCAAGAAGCGAAACATACAGAAACGCACGAAGAAATACAGAAAAACGACCGGCTAGTCTTGCCGGAAGATTGCTTGCACTGCTTTATACTATTTTTTCTACCATCTTTGTTCTTGGGCCGATTATTTCGATTGTGGTAAGATCATTCATGGCAGCCCCTTCACGTTCTGCACAAGAGGTATTCAGCCTCAAGTGGTACCGCCAATTGCTTGCATTGGAACAAGCCACAGGCCATATGGGCTCCGCACTAGGAGCTTTGACAAATAGCTTGCTTATCGGCTTGACTGTGGCCTTGATTACAGTCCCCTTCGCAGTCAGTTTAAGTGTTGCAATCAGAAGAAAGCAGAAAGGCTCGTCCTTACTAGAATTGGTCGGAATGCTTCCTATGACGGTAAGCTCGGTAATCATTGGACTTGGCTATTATCTTATTTCCAGCAAATTACGTGGGGGAATGAGCCTCAGTTATACACTGGTAGTGTTGGCCCATCTGGTAATTGCCATTCCTTTCGTCCTCAGAACCATTCTACCGGAGTACAGAAAAATTCCCCTTTCCTATATGCATAGCTCACTTACCCTTGGGGCAGGTCCGCTGCGAACATTTTTGATGGTAGAAATCCCTCTGCTTAGAGGAGCAATGTTAACCGGTGGTATTTTCGCCTTTGCGTTAAGCATGGGAGAATTCAATGCTACGCTCACATTGGCCAATAGCTCGATCGTTACTCTCCCAATTGTTATGTATCGTCTCATCGGTAGCTATAATTTCCAAGGAGCTTGTGCTTTGGGCACCATTCTGATAGCCGTTTGTGTTATAGTATTCCTCGTAAGCGAAATGGCAAAAGGAGGAACCTATGGCCGTTGATGGGCTGTCTTGCTCGCTGAAAGCTTCCTACAATGATTTTAACCTTGACGTATCCTTCTCTGTCAGAGCAGGAGAGCTGGCGTGTATCATTGGCCCCTCCGGATGTGGAAAAAGCACCTCGCTGCAACTTATTGCAGGGTTATTGAAGCTTGATGCCGGATCTTTGATCCTCAACGGCAAGGATCTGACCAAAGTTCCCGTACATGAAAGACAAATTGCCATGGTATTTCAGGACTATGCGCTGTTCCCCCATATGAACGTCGAACAGAATATTGCTTATCCATTAAAAATAAGACGAGATCCCAAAGCAAACAGAAAAGACAGAGTTGCAAGGCTTCTCTCCTTGGTTGCATTGGAAGGATATCAGAAACGACGGAGCCAAGAGCTAAGCGGCGGAGAAAGACAGCGAGTTGCCCTAGCAAGAGCATTGGCCTCACAACCACAGCTTCTGTTACTGGATGAGCCTCTTTCGGCCTTGGATGCAAAACTGAGAAAGCATTTACGAGAAGAAATCAGAAGAATCCATGAAGAGACAGGGATTACAACTATCTATGTTACTCATGACCAAGAGGAAGCACTCTCAATTGCAGATCGCATAATCGTCATGAATGAAGGTAAGGTAATGCAACAAGGAAAGGGAGAGGATATATACAATTCTCCTAATAATTTGTTTGTGGCATCCTTCATGGGAGAAGGCACAACCTTACCCTATTCCATTATCCCTAAAACAATTGTAAACCCAGAATCGACAAGACCCTTTGTGTTTAAACCCCAGGAGGGCGAGCATTCCATTTTCTTCCGACCAGAACAAGCTTTAGTCCAGGATGATGTCAATCTTCCTTTATCAGAGTACCTCCCCCATCTGAAATTCAAGGATGCAGAGGTGGTAAGTTGTGAGTTCCAAGGTACTCATTTTAGGTTGGCATGTCTGTGGGAAGGTCACACAATCATTTGCCATAGCAATCATCGACCTAAAAAATCCAGAGTTACCTTAGGAGTTCGCATGAGGAATCTCCAAGAGTTCTTAAACGGACAAAGTACAACAAAATCCAATCTATCGAACTTCGACTAATAGCCATTGGCGATTTCTTTTTAGTATACTGGGTATATGAAAGGCTTAAAGATTTTACTTATTCTTACTGTACTCCTAAGTTCTTCCTTGTTCGCCAGCACCCAAGGACAATACTTCTCGGCTTCAGCTTCCACTTCCTACTATTTGGGAATTGCCCATTATGAAGATGAAATTCCAGCTCGATCTTCGCTAGCTGCAGCGGTTTCCATCGGACTGTTAGGTTACCAAGCACCAAATTGGGAAGCTTCGCTTCAGACGCATATGTTCTTTGTCACTGATTCTTTGGCTTATGGCAACTACAGTAGCAGGGGCTTCAACTCTATCGGGCTCAGTCTATTCGGGGCTTACAATCTCACCGATCGATTCTCCCTTTCTTTGCAAGCTGGTACGGAAGTGAACTTTTATCACAAGATCGAAGAAGTATTCGCTTCCTTCTCTCTCCAAGTAGCCCCTCAGTTCAAGGTATTCGAAGATACCAGCAACACCATATTGGTTACAGTCCCAATATCAGTACATCTTCGAAAAGAGATCACAGCAATCCAAGCTGGAATTGGAGTGCGCTATCTCATATTCCCCCATAATCGAGGCATGACATGAAACGGCTTATCTTCCTCGTACCCATCTTGATTATTCTCACTTTTACTTCTTGTGAGCTTTTTTACGAGGAACCGGCCAAAGGAAATGTGTATATTGTTTCGATCGGAATTGCATATTCGAATGATTCACCTAACGTTCTTACAGACCTTTACGGAACCGTACCTGATGCTGTTGATTTAAATCCAGCTTTAGAA
>QJZS01000108.1 GCA_003247345.1 Spirochaetales bacterium | reverse complement strand
CGCATCTTTAAGAGTTTTTGTTCCACGCTCAACTTCCACAACCTTGGCACCGAGGATTTTCATTCGACTTACATTCGGAGCTTCTTTCTTAACGTCAACCGCACCCATGTAAATATCACATTCAAGTCCCATAAGAGCGGCTGCAGTTGCAAGAGCTACCCCGTGTTGTCCTGCTCCAGTCTCAGCAATAACTTTCTTTTTCCCAAGTTTCTTGGCAAGGAGAACCTCCCCGATACAGTGATTGATCTTATGGGCACCGGTGTGGTTCAAATCTTCGCGTTTTAGATAGATTTTTGCTCCGCCAACAGCCTCTGTGAGGCGCTTTGCATAGTATACAGGGGAGGGGCGACCGACATAATGGCGTTGAAGATATGAAAGCTCTTCCAAAAATCCAGGATCTTGGACTATTTCTTCATAGGCTTTGGTGATTTCATCCATAACAGCCTGGAGCTGTGGGGGAATATAGGAACCACCGAATTCTCCGAAGCAGCCTGCGCTGTCAGGAAGATTGGTGGTATTGATCTCTTTGGTAATCATGTTTTGCATCTTGGGTCTCCTTGTTTGTTGGGTGTGATGTTACTATAAATAGAAACATACTGTCAAGGAGTTTTATTCTTTTATTCAGATGCAAAATTCTCATCAGAATAAAACAAACCCACAAAGGATAACCTCTGTGGGTGTTTTGCTTTAGATGCCGAGGGCACTCTTGATTGCAGCTGCGTCACGTACTCCAACAGCCTTGTTGGCAACCTTGCCGTCCTTGTAGAACAGAAGGGTTGGGATGGACTGGACGCCGAAAGTCATGGCCAATTCGCCTTCTTCATCGACGTTTACTTTTACAATCTTTGCCTTGCTGGCAATTTCTGGATCGAGCTGCTCAAGGATGGTTCCCTGCATGCGGCAAGGTCCGCACCATGCTGCCCAGAAGTCTACGACTACTGGAACGTCGCTCTTCAATACTTCAGCTTCATATGTACTCTTCGTTACGTGTTTAATCATGTCTAACTCCTCTTAACTATGTATACTACAAATTGTATTCTTATTATCGTTGATATTACAATACTAAATTTATTTGCTATCGGCAACAACTTGGGAGAAAAATTTATGATTCCACTGATAGACCTTCACTGTGATACTATTTTTGCGCTTGAGCATGGGGAATCTCATGGAACTTTAATAGAAAATGATGGACACGTAGATATACAAAGAATGGAAGCAGCAGGGAAGGTAACCACCGCCTTTGCTTTATATATTCCATTGCACCTTGTCGACTCGCCCTGGGAATATGGCCAAAGATTACATAATCGCTTTCTCAGTGAAATAACAAATGCTGGGGCTAGAATTAAGCAGATAACAAAAGCTGAACAGATTGGACAAAACCCTGAACAAGGTGCAATTCTCAGTTGTGAGGAAGCCCAAATCCTTGAAGGCAAGTTGGAACGAATAGAAATCCTTGCTTCATGGGGCGTAAGAATGTCCACCCTCACTTGGAATCATGAAAACGATTTGGCTTTCCCCAACCAGCTCACTGGCGGATTGAAGAAGTTTGGTTTTGAAGCAATAGAAGAAATGGAAAATCGAAATATCTTGGTTGATGTTTCCCATCTCAATGATGATGGGTTCTATGATTTGGCTAAGATCGCCAAGAAACCGTTTATTGCAAGCCATTCGAACTGCAGGGCTGTAACCAATGTCAGCAGGAATCTCAGAGATGACCAGATCAGAATCCTTGCTGATCATGGCGGAGTGATCGGTTTGAATTTCTGTGCGTCCTTTCTTTCAGAAGATTGGCATAACAGTAGTGTTGAAGCAATGACAAGGCATGCTCTACATCTGAAAAATATTGGGGGTTCTGAGGTTCTTGCCATCGGTACCGATTTTGATGGAATTGGAGGGAATCTAGAAATTTCTAAATATTCAGAGATGCCTCTTCTTTGGGATGCCTTGAAAAGTAATGGAATGACGGATACCGAATTGGAGAAGATGTGGTTTAAGAATGCTCTGAGGGTGCTTGCCTAAGAATCTTGAGCATCGCTTTATCATCAGCACTGACCAAACGCGATTCTATGCATTTCTGAATTGCCTTCTTGCGAACAGACTCAGAGAGCACACCATACTGGAAATAAGGGAGCGTAGCTTCCCTATGTTTGCAATAAGCTGTCGCATATGCCCACCCAAGAGCCATCATCACATAATAATGGTCACTATCTACCACACTGAGTTTTTCCAGTACCTCTGAGAACGTAGTGTCTTCAAGATAATAAAGCATGAGGGTGATGATTCCCAATCGCTTTGTATAAGGTTGAGAGAAAGAAAGAAGGGAAAGAAAGTAAGGGTAGTATACAACCCGATCCTCTTCTATCCATTTCATGGCAGAAGCCAATGTGTCATTGGTAGCCCAGCTGTGGTTGAATGGCAGGAGTTTCTCAAGATATAGGAATCTCTGATCTGTTGAGAACGGAATGATACCAAACAGTTTGTATAGAATTAGGATTTCTTCATAGGAAAGGTCATTGTCTTCGAGGAATTCATCAAAGATCATGTAAGATTTTTCTTTGCTAATTGTTTTTATCAGTCGATCAATTTTTGGAGAACGAACCCCATAGATTCGGTGGTCAGAGACTTTCAGTTTTTCAAGGAATGCATGATAAGAAGGCTCAGCGAATTCGCTGAGCCTTTCTTGAAGTTCTATTCTGTTCACAGTCCCATGCGTTTTGTGAAACGCATAAGGTTGTCGATGGTCTTTTCCATATCAGCTTCTGCACGGGGTTTGGCCTTCTTAAATTCGACTGCAACTCTGTTGATTGAGAAGATGCCGGTAACGCCTTCGTCATACGCACCTTCCACATCGTCTCCGATATCACCAACGATAGCCAATACGGGTACGTTGGCTTTCTTGGCTCTTCTGGATACTCCGATGACTACCTTTCCTCTGAGGGACTGACCGTCGATTTTTCCTTCACCGGTCAATACAAGGTCTGCATCTTTGAGCAGTTTGTCGAAGTTGACAGTTTCCAGAACAGTTTCAATGCCCATCTGCAACTTGGAACCGAAGAAAGCTGCCATACCACCGCCCATGCCGCCTGCTGCGCCACTGCCTGGGATAGCTTGTACGTCCATACCCAAATCGCTGGCAATGACTTTTGCCAAACTCTGCAAGTTAGCATCAAGAACCTTGACCATATCAGGGTCTGCGCCTTTCTGTGGTGCAAAGATATAAGCAGCGCCATTGGTTCCGTAGAACGGGTTATCGATATCACACATAGTGGTGATAGTAATGTTCTTTAGGGAAGGATCCAAAGTAGAAGTGTCAATTGAAACTACATCTGCCATTGTACCGCCGGTAGGAATGAAAGATTTGCCATCCTTATCCTTGAATACAACGCCACAAGCTGCTGCTGCGCCACAACCACCGTCATTGGTGGAACTTCCGCCAAGACCGACAATGATATGTTTGCAACCACTCTTTGCTGCATCAAGAATCAACTGACCTACACCATAGGTGGTAGTCTTGTCTGGGTGCAATTCATCGCCAACGAGGGGAAGGCCTGCACATGCTGCCATCTCAATGACTGCAGTATCCTTCTTGATGATTCCATAGAATCCTTCCATCAACTCTGCAAAAGGTCCCTGTACGGTCAGGGTCTTTCTTTCACCGCCGAGTGCTTGTAGAAATGCATGTACACTTCCTTCGCCGCCATCAGCTACGGGGATACTGGTTACCTTTGCATCTGGGTAATGTCGTTTGATTGCTCCGTCCATAATTGAACAGATTTGTTCTGAACTCATAGTTCCTTTGAAGGAATCTGGGATCAAGAGGATATTTTTCATCTGAGGCTCCTTTTCAACCAAAGTTTTTTGCCATTCTAAGGAAAATGTTAAAAATATTCCAGCCACTTATCAGACAAGTTTGCACGTATCTGTCTATCGTTTCCAAAATTGCTTTGAGAATAGGACAAATACGGTGAAAAGTTCCAAACGACCGGCAAGCATGAGGAAGGAACAAACCCATTTCAATAGGGGATGAAGAAATGCGAAATTCCCTGTAGGTCCGACTTGCCCGAATCCAATGCCAATATTCCCCAAACATAAAAATGCTGCTGCGAAACTTGAGAGCGGATCAATTCCACTTAGGGATATAAGCACGGTGCCTACCAAACCAGTAAAGACGTAGACCCCAAAAAAAGTGGCAATCGAACGTCCCAGTTCTTCGGGTACCGTACTCTGTCCTACACGGACTTGGAATATTCCCTTTGGATGGATTTTTTGTTTGATCTGGGCACGTCCCATTTTATAGAGGGTTGCGATTCGGATAACCTTCACGCCTCCTCCAGCCGATCCTGCTGATCCTCCTATGAAGAAGAGGAATAGGAAGAGTAACTGTGGAAATGCTGGCCATAGCACATAATCTGTAGTAGCAAAACCTGTTGTGGTTAAAATAGATGCAGTAAGGAACGAACTGTACCTGAATGATTCTCCGAAACTGGAGTAGGTATTCGAAATATAGAGGTACAAAGCAGCAAGTAACGCTACCACCGCCCAAATACCCAGATACACACGAAGTTCACCATCCTTCAGTACTGAGGAGAGCTTTCCAGACAAGGCTTTATAATATAAGGCAAAGTTTGCTCCTGCTATCAACATGAAAATGGTTACCACTATATCAACGTACAAACTGGAAAAACTGCCGATGGAGGCGTTCTTTACACAGAATCCTGCAGCAGCCATGGTAGAGAAGGTGACAGTCACTGCATCATACAGGGAGAGCCCTCCAAATGCCAGCATGATGGTTTCGAGTAATGAGAAACCGATGTAAATCGACCAAAGTACAAGTGCTGTATTTTTGATTTTAGGAGTAAGTTTATCTTTGGTAGGACCGACTGACTCCGCCCCAACCAAAAGAGTTCCACTTACGCCTAGAGCAGGCAGCAGGGCTACGAACAATACGACAATTCCCATCCCTCCGAGCCAGTTTGTTTGAGAGCGCCAGAACAGAATGGATTTTGGCAAACTTTCAATTTCAGGAAGGACCGTTGCCCCTGTGGTAGTGAATCCACTCATAATCTCAAAATAGGCACTACTGTAATCCACATAGGCACCACTAGCGACGAGGGGGATTGCTGAAAATGCAGTTGCAATGACCCACGTCATTGTTACCACAAGATACCCGTCTCTTGAGAGCATTTGTTTATTTTTATTGGGAAAGGTAGGTATAAGTGCAAGAGCACAAAAAGTTGCAATGCTTGCGTACGCAATCAAAAAGCCTTTGATGGCGGCCCCTTCATGGTAGTAAAACGCTAGGGCTGTAGGTATTCCCATCAAAAGGCCGATGAATAGCACAATGAAGGCCAGCAGTCGTACGTCTAGTTTCCAATTGATCATAACAACCTTACCCGAATAGTTTCTGGATGAAATCTGAAGCTTGGCGAAGCACAGCAACGAGGACGGTATCGCCCTCTTTGAGGACTGTGTTTCCTGTAGGAATAATACTAACTCCTTCAGGATTGGTAATACCTGCAACGATAGCTTTCTTTTTCATGTTTATTTCTTTGAGCTGTTTGTTGAATACCGCAATACCCGGGTGAATGACAAATTCATAGACTTCCAATTGTCCATTGAACAAAGACCGAACGCTGGATACGTTTGTCCCTCTCAAATACCGAATTAAAGATTCGACAGTAGTGTCCGTAGTGGATATAACAACATCAATGCCCAAATTTGGGGCCATACGGGAGTAGTTGTTGTTCTGTTTGATCAAAGCCATCGAGCGTTTCACCCCGATGCGCTTGGCGTAGCTTGCTGTAATGATATTCAGCTCATCGTTATCTGTCAGAGAAACTAATAAGTCATAAATGCCGAGTTGTTCCTCGGCCATGATGTCTTCATCGGTTATATCGGCTTTTATCACCAATATTTCTCTGAAACGTTCGGAGAATTCTTTGCAGACTTCTGGGTCCTGATCAACGACCGTCACTTTTGATCTCATTGCAGGACTCATGCGATTCAGAAGTGCACGGGTCAATTTGCTTGCACCTACCAATACCATGTTGTTAGGTCGTTTCTGCAATTTCCCTACTGATTTGAGAATGTCGGTTACTTCTTCGGAATCAGCAATAATCGTAAGGGTGTCGCCGGCTTTGATCGTAGTTTCACCCGAAGGTACTACTACTGATCCTCTTCTGCTTATGGAGGCTATAACGTAATCCGTTCCAAGCTGTGATTTCATAGCACTGATAGTGGTTCCGTTAAAGGTGCTATCCCATTCAATGTAGTAGTTGTAGAGCAGCAGGTTTGAATTGGAAAATGCCAAGATATTTCCATTCACCCCTTGTTCAATGATGTTATAAATGGAGCGAGCAGTTTCTGCATTGGGATTTACGATATGATCGATACCAAGCAACTTTTCATTTAGTCCGTTTTCACCTGTATATACCAGAGACCTAATGGCAGCAACTGTTTTGGTTTCTGGAAAGGAGGATGATACCAACCCGCAGGAAACAAGATTAATCTCATCGCTGTTGGTTACGGCGATAAAGGCTTCTGCCTGCTCGACACCAGCTTCAGTGAGCTTTGCGATATCAGTACCATTGCCTAGGACTCCTAGGCAATCGAGTTTTGAGACGGCTTGTTCAATTCTTTCATATGAGTTGTCTATTATGACAACATCCTTGCCGTCCATGATGAGTTGTTTTGCCAACCCCATGCCCCGTCTTCCTGCTCCCAGGATTACTGTTTTTTTACTCGTAAAGCGCTCCTTCGTTCTCTAATGCAGAGGAGAATTTAGTGTGCTACATAGCATGATAACAGATGCATGGAAAAATCAGAAGACCCACGCAAATTTCACGAGAAAATTACCATAATTCTCAGAGAAAAAATGCAATATTTAGGATTCATTTATTTCTTCAAAATACCTGTTGACAAGACTTATCATTTTCCCTATAGTAATCAAGCAATTCGACGCAGGGTGGAGCAGTTGGCAGCTCGTCGGGCTCATAACCCGAAGGTCGTAGGTCCGAGTCCTACCCCTGCTAAACAGTTGGTTTGATGAATGGACTGTCGGAGGTACAAAGGTACACGGCAGGACGGTGATTCCTGATTCTACCAGGCTTATGAGGCAACTTGTTGAGACTGCATTGGCAGTACAACGGGTTGCCTTTCTTGTAGCTTTGCAAGGCGTGCTCATCTGCAAATAGGCTAATTGCTATTTCCCAATCCGAGAGTCTAGCAATGATCTTTCTTCGATAGAATACTCTGTGAAAGTGCATCTACACCCATTACCAGTAGGGGACTGGGCCTCATACCCAACCTTTATAGTTTTATCTAGAGGTAGCGCAAAAATACGAGCTAGTATGAATGAGTCTCCATCAAAAGAGTAGTGGATTGAGAATATATTACTTTTTCTTGCTATTTGAAGCCAAACTGAATCAGCCTGCACGGTCGCTCCATTGCAATCATCAGATAATCCATTGGTGACGACGGTACAGATATCATTGAAAGAGTAGGAACTTCTTTCGAAACAAGCTTTTATCCAATGCGTATCATCCTGGTACACAAATAACGCACCGCCATCGAATTCAGACTCATGCATGAGTGAGATTTTAGCCTTGCATACAAAATCACCAGAAACATCCTCTGAAACGAAGGCTGCATTAGCCATTATGGTTCCGTCGATAGGATTAATGAAAAAATCGGTTTTTGGATCGGCAAGTATTGTTAAGGAAGTATCAGAAATTTCAAATTTACAGGTTCCTTGAAGCATGGGTCTACTCCTTTAATTAATTTGATATCTGTATACGTTGATTTTTAAAATCAAATTCATGAGAAATTTTACTTGACTAAAACGTTTTTACAATGAAATGCTAATAGGGTCAAGAGTTTAAGGAGGTGGCTGTTTTGAAATACTATCTTGGGTTGGACAATGGAGGGACCAGTACAAAAGCTTCTCTATTCACCATAGAAGGAAAAGAGATTTGTACGGTTTCAACTGATACAAAAATGATTACTTCTCGTCCTGGTTTTACAGAAAGAGATATGGATGAGATGTGGGGTGCTAATTGCCAAGTAATCAAGGGCGTGATTGCCAAGTCAGGAATAGATGCGAAAGAGATTGCCGCCGTAGCTTGTTGCGGGCATGGGAAAGGCTTGTATCTTTGGGATAAAAGCGGAAAACCTGCTAGAAATGGAATCATTTCAACCGATAGAAGAGCTCAGTCGTATGTAGATCGCTGGATTGAAGATGGCACAGAGAAGAAAGTATTTGATATCTCTTGTCAACATATAATGGCTTGTCAGCCAGTATCCCTTCTTGCCTGGTTGAAAGACAATGAGCCCGAAACCATTGCAAACCTACAATGGATATTTGAATGCAAAGATTATGTACGATTTAGATTAACCGGTGAAGCATTTGCAGAAAAGACAGATTATTCAGGCGCTAATCTT
>QJZS01000219.1 GCA_003247345.1 Spirochaetales bacterium | reverse complement strand
CATATTTTTATTAACCCTTTTAGTTCAGAGAAGATACATATATCTTTCTATTAATGACAGTAGGAATCTTTTCTTTCTCCTAGTTTCTTAGTATGGTTTTATTAGAAAGGAGATTATCTACCATGGATGAATTTGAAGATTATATTTTATCAATCGGAGATGAGACTCATATAAAACAGTTCCGACATATATTGGATTGGGTGCAACAAACGTTTCCAAACTTGGTCCCCAGGTTTGCTTGGGGCCAACCAATGTTCACAGATCACGGAACCTTCATCGTTGGTTTTACGGCTGCCAAGAAACACTTTGCCCTCGCTCCTGAGGGGGCTGGAATACAACACTTTTCAGAAAAGATAATCGGGGCAGGATATGACC
Organism: Spirochaetales bacterium; assembly: GCA_003247345.1. GTDB lineage: Bacteria > Spirochaetota > Spirochaetia > Sphaerochaetales > Sphaerochaetaceae > Sphaerochaeta. The sequence goes on along the minus strand of QJZS01000219.1, from coordinate 12,025 downwards.
ATGGGGCTAAGTTCATGCGGATCAAATGGGATCAAGACGTGAACTATGCTCTTCTTGAAGAGATCATCCGCTTCAATATAACCGAGAAAGCTGACTGTACGACCTTCTGGAGAAAATAGAACTACAGAGCGTTTGTTACGTAGGCCCAACCGATACCAACGATTGCCCCCAATGCAAGTAGTATAATCGGTCCGATTTTAATTCTCTTACTGTCGAGACAAATGAACGCAACGACAAAAACAACCAGGGCAAAAATATCCGGCTTGCTGAACGAATTTAAAGCAAGCTGGAGTAATGCTAAACCGGCAGTGAAGATGGCGGCAACTACAACGGGACGTACACCTTCCAGGATGCGTTTGAGCAACGTTTGCTCACTGTATTTCTTATAGAGATGGGCAAGGATAAGCATAATAATCAGAGAAGGCAGAACATTTCCCAGAGTAGCTACCACTACCCCAGGAATTCCTGCAACCTTCATACCGACAAAGGTAGCTGAATTAATGGCAATAGGACCTGGCGTCATAGCTGAGATGGTTACTAAATCCGCAAATTGGGTCGGAGTGAGCCAAGAATGAAGGATTACCGTCTGGTGCTGTATGAGCGGCATAGCCGCATAGCCACCACCAATGCTGAACAATCCTATCTGGAAAAAGCTGAAGAAAAGGGAAAGCAGTAAACTCATACGCCCTTCTCCCTTTTCAGACTTACCAGACTATACACTACAGAGAACAGAATCATGCTTATCATTACGAGCATGATGTTGATATTCAGAATGAACAAGGCAACAAATCCAATAAGAAAGAGAAGGATGGGAAGAGCCTTTTTCTGTTTTGCCAACGGTTTGAATAAATCCCAGGAAACCTGGAGGACAATGGCGGCTACAACAGCACGCATTCCATGAAAGGCTGCCGTTATCCAGACATTATCCTGGACGACACTGTATCCAACACTGATGAGGCTGAGAATGACCATTGGAGGGATAATGGTTCCCAAGGTTGATACCAAGGCACCCCGTAATCCAGCTAAATGGTATCCCACGACTAAAGCCCCATTTACGGCAATAGCACCTGGAGAAGATTGTGCAAGGGTCATGAAATCCAGCATTTCTTCGTCATTGATCCAACCTCTTTGCACAACCATTTTCTTGCGCATCAGGCTGATGATTACAAAACCACCACCAAAGGTAAAAATACTCAGGGTTAACGTCGTCCAAAAGAGATTGAGGTAAAACTTAAGATTTATCTCAGGTTTTCCTTTGGGTTCTCCGACTAGGTCCTTCGCCATAATTCCTCCTTTATGGTGGTAACGGTACGTAGTAATACCATACCGTTAACAAACCATAAAGGAAAGAGGTACTTATTTCCCCATGTCCTCAAGAATTTTACAGCACACCAAATACATTCTGGGGATATGGAAGGGACCTTTATACATATTTCCTTTCAACGGGGTGGAGAGAGTATTGTCCCTATGTAAATAACCAAACCATTCGCCATACTCAGAATCGACAAAATTCTTTTTAATATACTGATGTGCTTGCTCATATTGTGAGAGATATTTGTCTTTTCTAGTAAGGCTGAAGGCAAAGAGATTTGCTATGGTTGCCTCACATTGGGGCCACCAGAATTTCATATCATGCCAATATTCGGTACCACTCTTTCCAAGAATATCTCTAAAATAGATGATACCACCATATTGTTCATCCCAGCCTCTCTTGAACATCCAATCGAGCATAGTAGTGCCTAATTTGATCAATTCAGGGTCATTTCCTCGATATTGAGCTTCTTTCAGAATGAACCAAGAACCTTCTATAGCATGCCCTGGATTTAGCAATCTTCCTTCGAAGTGATCCAATTGTAGGGTCCCATCGGGATTGCACTGTTCAACAACAGCTTCCATCTCCGGGCGTACAAAATTTTTCTGGATCTCCTTGATATGAGCATCAATTGCGTCTGTCAATTCAACTTCCGCCTCAGGATATGCACTTCTCAGTTCATCAAGCACATTGAGCATGATCATTGGAAGACCAAATCCGATCGATTCCGTCTCGAATTTTGGGATAAGAACACCTGGAGTTTGGAGATACTGTTCAATTGTCTTGTACAATTCATAGGCTTTCTTTGCATAGTCAGGACGATTGAAGGCTTTGCTATAGGCTGCAAATCCAATGATTGCAAATGTCTCGCTGTAGACATAGCGAAGTCTCTTGATTACCGGTTTTCCTTCTTTGCTGACCCGAAAATACATTCGTCCATCATTAGGATCGAAACAATGGGCCTCTATGAATTGTACAAGGGAATCACAGAGTTCTCTGTAGGCTTCATCCTGAGCCACCTGCTGGTAAGCAGTGGCAAATACCCAAAGTGCCCGACCCTGAAACCAAACTGATTTATCTGTCTCCAATAGGCTTCCGTCTCTATCAAGTCCGGTATATATACCTCCATTGATTCGGTCATATCCAAACTTGAGCCAAAATGGAAGAATATTTTCAGTGAGCATATCTTTATACTCGTTGTATAATGTTTCAAATTTCTGTTCCATAAAAATTCTACTCCTCACACCATATTTCTATAACGATGACTACATCATCTTTCTTCTTGAATACCATTTGTCCATATGCCATCATACCTACATGCATACGAAAGAAACCTTAATTCACGACCTTCAAAATCTTGGGCTTGATCCAAAAGGAACCACTCTTGCACATTTCTCCTATAAAAGCTTAGGTGATGTAGGAGGAGGGCCACAAACCGTCATTGATGCTCTCATTGAATATATGAAAGAAGGCTTACTGGTCTTCCCTACCCATACCTGGGACAATGTTAACGAGAACCAACCCTATTTCAGTGTAGCGGATACAGAGACTTGTATTGGTATCATCCCTGAACTTGCCAGAAAAACAGCAGGCGGCTTTCGTAGCGGTCACCCTACCCATTCGGTGGTAGCCTTCGGCAAGGAAGCCCAAGCATTCGTCGCAGAAGACCATCTTTTTGGTACTCCGTGCCCCAGAGAAGGATCTTGGGGCAAACTCCTAGATCGCAATGCAACAATCCTCTTAGTCGGTGTAACACTTAATCGCGATACCTTCATCCATGGGGTTGAAGAGTGGCTAGATATCCCCAACCGTATGACCGATATCAAAGAGATACTGTATAGCCGGCTTGCCGATGGATCGCTTCATCCAATCCCGATGCAACGACACATTGGCCATGTCGGGTCCAATTTCCCTAGAGCTGAATCATTCCTTAGGGAATCCGGGGTATTGCATGAAGGCAAACTAGGAGATGCAACGGTTCTCTATCACCAAGCACAACCAGCATATGAAGCACTCAAACAACTGCTGAAAGATAATCCGAACTTATTTGGGGAATCTTGAGCTATCACCTATGACTAATTGTAATGGGGTATATCTCTTTGCACCTTCCAATGATTGTTTTTCAAGCAACATTGATAAAGACTTGACTGCCAAAGACCCTAATTCAAGTCGTTCATTGGACCAACGTGTCCAATGCTCATGGCCTCCCATCCAATCATCTTCCAAAACTGCTCCAAAAACATCAGACCCTAATTTTAAATTCCTTTTGCTTAGATCAGCTTCAAACGGATCTAACAAAAAGATTCTGTCAAACAACACAACCTTACTTTCAGCAATCAAATCCAAGGCTTCTTCGCTTACATGATTATTCTCATCAGCTTCCACAACCTGTACATCGATGTTCAATTTCTTTGCGATTGAGTTAAGGAAAGAACTCTTATCCTTTCTTGGTTCACGTTCCTGCTCTTTTGTTTCAACATAGACGAAACGCTTGTTTCCACTTAAGGGAGATAGATGATGGACCATCTGGTCAATTACTGTTTGGTAATCAAAGGTAACCCAATGTGTACTTGAGTCCCCAATTTGTCGACGACCCACAAATACCAAGGGATAATTTGCATCAACCAGCCGTTGGATCCCTTTATCATCTCGGTTTACACCTATCATGACAGCACCATCGGCAAGGGCTACCCTGCTGGAGTTCTCTTCGGTCGGACGATTGTTGAGGATGAGAATATCATACCCATATTTTTCTGCAGTTTCTTGGATTCCAACAAAGAAGCGATAATATTCATTCTCTGATTCCACAGGAAAGATTTGTTCATACGTAAAGACAGCGATCAGGGAATTCGAACCATTCTTCAGTTTACGCGCCATCATGTTCGGCACATACCCCAACCTGTTGGCACATTCCAAAATCTTTTCTTTTGTTTTTTTCCCTACCCGGATGCTTTTTCCGTCTTTTCCATTGAGAACAGCCGAAACCGAAGCATAGGAAACGTTCGCTTCCTTTGCTACATCCTGTAGAGTAATCCGCTTGAATTCTTTCATCCTAAAAATGCTCCTGCCGAGAGTAGTTTAGCATGTAATTCATTTAAAGGGATATCAGCGACTTTTTTGCCCGTTTGGACAGCAACCGCAACAGCGGTCCCGGCCCCTTGGCCGATTGCACCACTGGAGGGACTGAGTCTCAAACTTGCATGTGCTTCAAATTCACAGCTAATATTTCTACCGGCAGCCAACACATTTGGAATACTATCATTAAGCAAACTTCGTAAGGGAATCGTATAGAACCCGCCATCCCGCAGGAATTGCGAATTTGTTTCCGCCCCATCAGGAGAATGGACATCGATCGGATACCCATTTGCAGAAATAGCATCCTCAAACTTCCGTTCTGAGAGTATATCCTGAACAGTCATTCGATAGATTCCTTTCAACCTTCGGGAACTACGAATTCCAATCACAGGACCACTGTAGAGCAATCGAGCTTCAGAGAAGCCAGGAACGTGTTTCTTAAGGAAATCATAGAGTTCCCAGACCTGCCGTCGACCTTCTATTTCTGCCTCACTGAGCTGAATAGGGTCAACTGGGTTCTTCTCCAGAATTCTGGTCATATTCACAATGACCTCGTTCTTGGTATTGGTTTCAAAAGCAAGCACAATATCTCTGTTGAAAGTAATTTCTCCATCCTTGATCCCACGCTTCATAATCTCTTGGAAACCCGAAAAGGATAATCGACTTGCTTGGTGTTGAATTCCCGGTTTTGGTGAGAGGAATGGGAATAATTCTACATTGCTATCCATCAAATCCCTAATCGTATCAATCTGGACATCTGCAAGTTTGAAATTCATAGTCATGGGTTGGTCTTTTCCATCCGACTCACGACCTTGTTCAAATGGGATGCCAGCCATTGCGATAAGATCGGCATCACCAGAGGCATCGATGAAATATTGGGCTTCTACAGAAAACGTATTGCCAGCACATACACAGGTTATGTTTTTTAAAAGAGAATCCTCTACATTGGTTTCTACTAAAACCGTGTGGAACAATATTTTGGCACCTGCTTCGGTGACCATCAATTCCAGTTCACGTTTCATACCTTCAGCATCGAAGGGAGTAACGGTATACGTATAGCCCGTAGAGTCAGTGGTATGTCCGACCGATAGATTCTTAGTAACCAACCGTTGAACCATCTCATCTATGATGCCTTTAATAACTTGAGTCTTTCCAGCATGGAACGTCATCATTGGTCCAGTACCGCTTGATGTCATGCTACCACCAAGAAACCCTGCCTCTTCAATAAGTAAAACACTCAAGCCTTCCCTTCCAGCAGCAATGGCGGCCATAGAACCTGCAATACCACCACCCAAAACGACAAGATCAAACCTAGAGTCAAATATCTCCCGCATATAAAGCTCCTATTATTTCAAACCAGAATTCACCATGGCATCTGTCACTTTCTGTTGGAATATGAGATAGACCAAAAGAATCGGAAGTATCGATAGCGTGGTTGCGGCCAATTGTAAATTCCATTGGGGAAGACCATACGTATCATTGAAATTTGTCAACGATAATGGCAACGTGAAATTTTTCAGTGAATTAATGAATACCAACGGTTCCAAATACGTGTTCCATACTGATATAAAAGCAAGAATTGCAACAGAACTCAGCACAGGCACTGCAACAGGTAGCATAATCTTGGTAAAAATCCTGAAGGGATTCAATCCATCAATTCTGGCAGCTTCTTCCAATTCATTCGGAACCGTAACATAGAACTGCCTGAGCATGAATGTTGAAAATGCTCCTTGGCTGCCAAAGATTGGCAGCAACATGAGAGGAACCAACGTATCGAGAGCTCCCCAATTCCGCATTTGGAAGAACAACGGAATAATCGTTACTTCAATCGGCATCATTAAAGCGGTGAGAAGCAACATGAATGCAGCGTTTCTCAACGGGAATCTCATGCGAGCAAAAGCATACCCAGCAAGAGCTGAAAGTAATACATTTCCCACTGTCCCAACCAACGCAACGGCAAGGGTATTAAGATAATGCCTTGCAAACGGTTGAACTACGAAAATCTGATGATAGTTTGAGAAGGCCCACGAGGTCGGCAAAAGCTTCGGTGTTCCAAATATCTCTGAACTATTATTCAAAGAATTTACTACCATCCACCAAAATGGATAGACAAACAACAATGTTATCAAAGCAACAAGCAAGAAGGATAGAAGCCTATTGGTTATTTTATGATTCATAGTAGGAAACCTTCTTTCTGGAGAACCATTGTACCGCGGTCAGTACAAGGACAATCGCAAACAATACAACTGCCAAGGCAGAAGCAAAGCCAGTATCAAACATACGGAAGGCCTGGTGGTAGATGTAATACACCATTACCATCGTTGAACCTTCAGGACCACCGTCGGTCATAAGCTTGATCGTATCAAAAACACGCATAGATCCAATTACTGTAACTATGGCAACCATCATTACCGTCGGCATCAATAAAGGCAGTTTGATCTTAAAGAAAAGGTTGAAATGTTTTGCTCCATCGATGCGGGCAGCTTCGATTACATCGCCAGGCATATTCAGTACCGCCCCCATGAAGATTAGGACATTCATGCCCAAGTTCTTCATTACACGGTTGATAATAACACTTGCCATCGCCCAACCTTTTTCAAACAACCAGTTTGGCCCGGTAATTCCAAAAAGACTGAGAGCCCAGTTCACAGGACCTGCATCTCCGCCTTGCAAGAGATATTTCCACACGATTGCCCAAGCAACACCGCTGGTAACAACCGGAAGGAAAATAATTCCTCTTATAAATTTGCTTCCCAGTCTCCCCTCGCCTAGATAGAGAGCAAGTAGGAGGCTGAGAATGAGGTTCAAGGGAACCACCCCAGCGCTAAATTTGTAAAGAGGGGATCTGCAAATAGCCTTCGGAAATTTTCTAATCCAGTAAACATACTGGTTCCAAACAGCAGATTCTTCTCTTGCACGCTATAAATAAATACGGAAATGAGAGGAAGCAGGACGAAGATCACGAACCCAGCCATCTGTGGGGCTATAAACGTCCAACCAATAATGGCATCCCTCCTATGATTTGCTTTCAAGGACATTCGTTTCATTCGCCCTTACTCCTCTTTAGTTAAGATCTATTTGATATACTTTGCGTATACTGCAGCGATTTCATCAAGAATTGCAGAAACATCTGCATCGCTCTGCCACAGTTTGTCGAATATCATTCTCGACTCAACTTCAATCTGGGGATACTTTACATGGCTGGGAAGTACACGACCAGTCTTGATAGAAGCTGCTACTGCATTTGCCATCTGTTCTTTGGTTACGCTTTTATTGCTCGTCAAGAAAGCTTCTGATTCAAGAACAGACTTTCTGGCAGGTGGCCAAATACCAGACATTGCAGCTACAGAATCTTTATTAGTCATATAAGCAACCAATTCACTTGCCAAAGCAACATTATTACCATTGGCGCTTGCTCCAATAGCTGCCTGTCCGATTACTGGTGATTCACCCTTAGGACCTGCAGGCATGGGTGCGATTCCCCAAGCAAAAGAAGCATCGTTCAATTTGGAAATACGGCTGATCTGTCCTACGGTCATTGCTGCGTTTCCTGCAAAGAAATCACTCTGGTTTCCTGGGGGAACTACAGAACCATCCTGATACACCATATCATGGAACAATTGCACTGCTGCTACGGATTCAGGAGAATTGATGAGGATCTGACCATCCTCGGTCCAGAAGTCGCCGCCGAAAGAACGAATGATCGGTGCGAGGTTATGGAGAACACGAGCGTCATAGCCTTGGCCATCTACAGTTTGATAACCCCAAACGCCTGTTGTGTCCTTTATCTTTTTACTGGCCATTTTGAAGGTATCCCAAGTCCAATTCCCTTCTGCAGCATATTGCTCAGGAGTTTCTAAACCTGCTTTAGCAAACAAATCTTTGTTGTACAGAACAAAGAATGGTGATGTTGAGAATGGGATGGCATATACACTGCCTTTGTTAGTCCACAATTCAAGGGCATCACTGGAAATGTCAGAGGGATCATAAGCCTTCATTGCATCATCAAGCTTGGCAAGCATTCCGCTCTGGATAAATGCAGGTGCTGCAGTCTCGAGAACCCAGAAGAGGTCCGGACCATTTTTGCCTTGCAACTCCAATGAAATCTTGGTGTTGTACTCGGCAAAAGGAATGGATTCAAAATTTGCTTTGATTTCAATTCCCTTTGATTGAGCAAAACCCTGCACAAAAGAGTTCAACAGTGCTATTTGATCTGGATTACTTGTCCAAGTAGCAATAGTCAACTCAACTGGTCCTTGTGTTTTGACCTGTTGTTCTTGAGACCCCGCGGCAAATACCATGGGTGCGGCAAAGACGAGAACGCAGAACAAAGCGAAAGCACGAACTGCCCCTGTCATGTGTTTTGTAGCCATACAATCCTCCTAAGAATGTTTGATTAATCATTTAATCAGTCAGATTCATCCTAATCTGGGTTTTGAATTTCGTCAATAAAAATTTATATTTCTTAAGTATTTTATTAAGCATCCTATCAAAGCCGAACTCCATGTATGGTTTTTCCAAGCAATGAAAAACAAACCCGTTGCAAAACGGATTTCTTTTTCAACTAGTTGTACCTCCTTTCTTGTCTGATACTGACTAAAACAAAAAAAGGAGCAGACTATGGAACAAGAAAAAGATCCCAAAAAAGAGATCCCGTTGTCCAAGGTGATTATTCTTAGCACCTTCGCCTTGGTCGTCCTCTTCATCTTCGCTTTCGCGTGTTGTTATGGGTGCACCTATCAACCTATCACTCCACCCGATCCTGAAGAAGCTGTCGATGTTATTGCACAGCTAGAGGAATCGAATTGGGTTTTAGATGATGCAGAGGGAGTTCCTGTACTTCAGGAATTAGGAGGCAGAGAACTATCTACCATTGCTTTCAGTATCCAGGATAGTGAAAGTGAGTTGCTTCCCATGCAATTAGGCTTTGCAGGACTTCCAAAAATCTCAGGAACACTGGCTTATGAAGAAGATTCTGGGTTCACTTTTATGATGGGAAATCAGGCGTTGAATGTGGAAGTGGTGTATTCACAAAGCAAGGATAAGAAAACTGAGACACTGACCTTAAAAGGAAAAGATAGCAATATCCACTGTTACTACTTGAAAAAATAATGAAATATGCAGATATTAGACAAAAGAAAGAAATTACTTGGCACTCGGTCAATTAAAATCTTTCGATAAGGATATATGCATATGACCCGATATACACCGCAGGAGCTACTGCATTACTCGAACGAGCAGTCGATAATGACTACTCCGTTCCTGCTGGAAATGCTTGATTCAGCGCTGATAGAGCATATCCAACAGGGTAATATACAGACTGCCTATGGAGTTCTGGAGATGAGCATCAGCTTGGCCCAGACCACCGAAGGCAATACAATTTCGGAAGCCGAAGGCAAAGATCTTCTCCAGCGTGTGAAACGCGCAATGGATAGAGGAAATGTTGCCGTGGCAAAACAGCAAATGGTGGAGTTCGCTCTTCGCTAACCCCACTTGATGTCAAACAAAAAATTACCGAGTCCTTCGCTTAGCGACCGACTCGGTTTTTTTATGTGTATATAATCATTATCTACCGATGCTGTAGTACTCCACTCCAGCCTCAAGCATGGCTCTGTTATCAAACAAGTTTCGACCATCATATACAAGGGCGGTTCTCATCAAGGATTTGAAAGCCGAGGGTTCAACTTTTCTGATCTCAGGCCAATCGGTAAAGATAAAACAAATCTGGGCACCCTTGATTGCTTCCTCAACGGTAGCGGCATATTTCATCTTGAACCCGTATTGATGCTTACAGTTTTCCTCAGCAACAGGATCGAAGGCAGTTACTGAAGCGCCCTGCTCCAATAATAGTGGCAGATTGTAAACAGCCGGAGATTCGCGTAAGTCATCCGTTCCAGCTTTGAAAGCTAAGCCTAGTACAGCTACCTTGATACCATTGAAAGTAATCATACGATTGCTTGCTTTCTTAAAGAGCTTGTAGCGTTGTTCAGTGTTTACATCCACTGCTGCCCCTACGGTACGAAGGTTATACCCTACCTGCGATGCTAGATATTGCAGTGCTTTGGTATCCTTGGGAAAACAGCTGCCACCGTATCCAATACCGGCTTTTAAGAAGCGAGAACCGATACGCTGATCGTAGCTCATCCCCATGGCAACATCTTCAATATTGGCTCCAACCAGCTCACACAGATTAGCTAGGTCATTCATGTAGGAAATCTTGAGAGCCAAGAAGTCGTTGGAAGCATACTTGGTCATCTCTGCACTTCTGCGGCTTACCGCAACAATAGGAAGATTAAAAGGAGCATAAAGTTCCCTGAGTACCGTCTCAGAATGCTTGTCCTCGATTCCGATAACAATACGCTGGGCGTGCATCATATCGTGGATGGCTGTTCCTTGGGCAAGGAACTCTGGGTTGGAAGCCACTTCAACACGAACATCGTGTACCAAAGAGTCCTTGATGAACTGTTCAACCTTGTCGTTGGTTCCAACAGGGACTGTGGACTTTACTACTACCAAGCAGTCACGTTCGATGTTCTCTGCAATCTGACGAGCAACAGAAGCTACATAACTCAGATTTGCCGATCCATCGGGAAGCTCGGGAGTTCCGACTCCGATGAAAATCACATCGGGATCTTTATAGGCACTTTGATAATCAGTGGTAAAGGAAAGAAGTCCTTTCTCAATACCTTCTTTCAGGTATTCTTCTAAATCAGTCTCATAGATGGGGCTGATCCCCTTATTCAATTTCTCTACTTTCTTTTCATCTATATCTACACAGGTTACCTGGTGCCCTACTTTGGCAAGACACACTCCTGCTACCAAACCTACATATCCGGTTCCTGCAATTGTCAAACGCATTCAACCACCTCCAAACACATACTATACTAGCAGAAAATAATTAATAATGTTTGCAAAACGACTAATAAGTCTGAATCTGTTTCCCTAATTTAAACAGACAAAACCTTGTCTACAGCCTTCATATATGCTTCCACTATCACTTGCCTGTTGAATTCTTTCTCTACTTTCTTTCTTCCTGCCTGACCCATTTCAATCTTCTTTTCATAAGGGAGATTAATAAATGTTTCAATTGCCTGGACAAGAGCATCCACCGAGCGTGGTTCGAACATGATGCCAGAGATACCGTCATCAAAGGTTTCCCTGCAACCAATGTGATTGGTAGAAAGAACCGGCCTTCCGCAGGCTGCACCTTCCAATAGAACATTGGCTATGCCTTCCAAATGATAGGAAGGGAGCACCACTGCATGTGACTTCTTGATAAGACTATGAATATCTTTTTGGAATCCTAGATATGTACCCGCCCCACTCTTACTGTAAGAATCAAGCAGAGGTTCAAATTCATGTTCACCAATAAACCCTGCAATATCGCAGGTAACGTTAGGATATTTTTCATGAATGATGATGGATGCTTCCATCATCTCCCGAATCCCTTTATCTGAAATGATTCGTGCAATACAAATGAGTCGAACAGTACCATCGTCCTCTGGATAGGTTTCCATAGGATGCCTAGCAAGATTTACTCCAGATCCGGGTATCAACACTGATTGATCATGGTTTGTAATCTTATGATCAAGAAAATAATTCAAGTCTCTTTCATTTTGCAGGAACACCGTGTTTGCA
>QJZS01000024.1 GCA_003247345.1 Spirochaetales bacterium | reverse complement strand
TTTTGCACTCCTTTAACTATTAATCTTCTCCGTATGGAATTAAGCCAAATGATTGGTATAAACCATCAATCCAATTTAATCGGGCATATTCGACTACAACTTTCTCACTACTGTGGATAATCATCGAGTAGGGGTCATTCCGAGGAATAGTTACCCCCAATTCCCCTAATTTATCCATACGCAATTGCATTGCTTGTACTGGTAGTACTTCGAAGTCTGGAAGATCTACTGTGTTGGGAGCGTGTTTGAACAACAATTTCACTTGTACTGTGACTGAAATTTCTCCAGTATTAACGATACTCACGCTCTCGTGGGACGGAACAACGCCCTCTTCAGAATCCTTCACCATATACAAATCAGGAATCACCCAATTGGTATGCCCTAAATGTTTCATGTATTACCTCAATCTTTCTTTCGTCTGCGAAGTACATCAATAATTACTGCCAATAGAATAATTAAACCTTTTACAACCCTCTGTGCTCCCTGGGGGACATAGAGCAGGTTCATACCATTTGCAATGACTCCGATAATCAATGCACCAATGAGAGTTCCAGAAATAGAACCTTCTCCACCACTCATGGAAATTCCACCAATGACGACTGCTGCGATTGCATCTAGTTCTGAACCTTCAGCATTCGTGGGTACAGCAGAATCTAGTCTAGAAGTCAGGATCATTGCAGCAACACCGCAGCAGAATCCACTCAGGATGTAAGCTGAAGCTTCAATCTTCTTTACACTTATTCCTGATAATTTAGCGCAATTTCTATTTCCACCAATTGCATAAAAAGAACGGCCGTAAGGTGTATAGCGAAGTACATAGGAGGCAATCAGGAACAGCACAACCATGATTAAAATTGTTGCCAAAGGAATGCCAAAAACACGCCCTGTTATTGCTGTGAATGCGGGGGGGAAAGTATAGATCGGCTGACCAGCTGTAATTGTATAAGCGAGTCCTCTGGCAATTGACATCATTCCCAATGTTGCAATGAATGGGGGCAAGCTAAAAAATGTGATCATAAATCCATTTAAAAAGCCGATAAGGCATGCTACCAATATTCCAATTACGATACTCACCCAGACAGGAAGCATCATTTGTTTCATAAGAATCGCCATGATCAAACCACTTAGGGCAACATTTGATCCTACCGACAAATCAATACCACCCAGCAAAATAATAAAAGACATTCCGATAGCTAACGTAAAATTAATTGATATTTGCTGAATAACATTTAAGAGATTTGCCGGTTTAAGAAAGCTAGTTGTAGCTATCGAAAGGATCAAACTCATTATAATAAATGCAATCATAATTCCTAAAATATTGCTGGAATTATTAAAACGTCCCGGACGAACAAAACCCTTTGCATCAAATTTCATCTTTGTAACCCCTTACATGTTTTTCGGAACCAGTAGCAAACACCATTATTTTTTCTTGAGTAGCTTCTTCGATTAACAATTCTCCACTTTTTCTCCCACGAGCCATGACAAGAATTCGATCACAAATTCCCAATAATTCAGGAATCTCAGAACTTATTACGATTATGGCTCTACCCGATTTTGCAAGAGAATTGATGATGTTATAGACTTCAATCTTTGCCCCTACATCAATACCTCTTGTAGGCTCATCAAAAATCAATACATCACTTTCGGAAATCAACCATTTCGCCAAGACAACTTTCTGTTGATTACCTCCAGAAAGATTTTTGGAAATCTGTTCTATCGATGGGGTCTTGATATTTAATTTACCCACGTAGTCAGTGGCTATATTCCTTTCTTGTTTTAATTTCAGCTGGATTCCCTGAGACAATTGTTTCAATGAAGCAAGTGATACGTTTTCACGTATATTCATAGAGAGTACTAAACCCTCATCTTTTCGGTCTTCTGTAACAAAGCCTATCCCAGCCAGAATTGCATCTTTTGGGGTATTAATAGTAAGAACTTTATCCTTAATTTTAATTGTTCCAGCCAATTTTTTATCTAGGCCAAAAATGGCTCTTGCTGTCTCAGTTCTACCAGATCCAACCAACCCACCAAAACCTAAGATTTCTCCAGATTTTACCGAGAATGAAATATCATGGACTTTTTCAGACGACAATCCAGTAACCGTAAAGAAATCATCTCCAATCGTTTTTGAAACTCGTGGATATTTATCTTTTAACTCACGACCTACCATATATTTTATTAATTCGTCGACCGAAGTATCCTTAACAGCAACGCTATTAATAGTCCTGCCGTCCCTTAAAATCGTTGCATTATCACAGAGATTCATGATCTCTTCTAATCTGTGCGAAATATATATAACCGTTACACCCTTAGCTTTCAGCTTTCTTACGATTCTGAACAAATTCTCTGTTTCTTTCTCAGTTAAAGGGGCCGTAGGCTCATCCATAATAATTATCTTTGCATTTAGTGAAATTGCCTTTGCAACCTCAACCATTTGCCGATGGGCAATACCGAGTGATCCAACCTTGATTTGTGGATCGATCTCGACATCCAATTCTTTCAACAATTGGCTCGCAGATTCATGAATTTGTTTCCAATCTATTTGAAATTTATTTTTCATCTTATGTCGGCCGAGATAAATGTTTTCAGCGACAGACAAATGGGGAATCAAATTCAGTTCTTGATAAATGATACTAATCCCTAGATTTTCTGATTGTTTTGGATTTTGAATATCAACCGGCTCTCCATAAAGTTCAATTGAACCAGCATCACGCGTATAAGCGCCAGAAAGTATTTTCATCAACGTAGATTTTCCTGCACCATTTTCACCTAATAGGGCATGAATTTCTGCTTTTTGAACTGTTAAGTCTACCTCATCAAGAGCCAGTACCCCGGTAAAGCGTTTAGTGATGCCAGTCATCTTGAGTGCAATATTATCAATCACGTGAATATTTCCTTTTCAGCTTCGATATTTCAACAAAAATTTGAGAATGCTGGAGGCGTAGAGCCCCCAGCATTAAACTAAATCCTTTATTTAGGCAGATATTGTTCCGCGTTTGCTTTCGTCACAACAACTGTTTCTACGTTGATGATCTTGTCAACTTTTTCACCTTTGAGAATCTTATCCATTGCCTGGATTGCTTTCTTACCTGTTTCAACGCCTCCAATGGAAAGTGTTGAAAGCATCTTTCCAGCGATAATGCTTTCTACTGCATTTGGATTTCCATCAAAACTAGCTACTTTTGCTTTAGATCCGGCTTCCTCTATTGCTCGAACGGCACCAAGGCCCATCTCATCAGAAAGAGCAAAGAATACATCAATCTCAGGATTAGCTTGCAACATGTTAGAAGCAGCGTTCATGCCTTTTTCACGTTCCCAATCACCAGGCTGGGAAGCAACAATTGTAATTCCAGGATACTTTGCAGCTGCGGTATCAGAGAAACCACCCTTACGTTCAGTCGTATGATCAGAAGGGAGACCTTCGATAATTGCAACTTTCGCCTTTCCGTTAAAATACTCTGCTACAAAGTCACATACTTTTGATCCGCCTTCATACTGGTCATAACGCACATACGAGGTAACAACACCATCTGCCAATTCATTCTGTGTATTGAACATTACAACAGGAATGTTTGCGGCATTTGCTTTCTTGACGGCAGAAATAATTGCATCACTATTAATTGCGCATAGAATGAGGCCATCTACATCCTGTGTGATCAAATCTTCTACTATTTGAACCTGTGAAATGTAATCAGATTCAGACTCCGGAGCCAAAGTAACCAAGTCATAACCAAGAGGTGCAATTGCCTCTTTTGCTCCGCTGATTACTGATGCGTAATAAGGCGAAATCATAGCTGGCGGAACGAGAGCAATTCTCTTTTTTTGTTCTTGGGCCCCATTTGCAAAAACAAGACCACTAATCGCGATGAGAATAAAGAGAACCAATACAACCTTTTTTCCTTTCATGTTCACAATCCTCCATTTTATTTTCTTAGCATACGCTAGGATAGCAAATATCGTATCGTTACTTTTTATATATGTAAGTATTTATATTTTAGGTATATATTAAAAACGAATCGATTCGTTTTATAATTTATTATAGCATGGGTTACAAATTTTGCAAGAAAAAAATTTGGGTGTAGATTTTCGAAGGTAAAGTTATCCCAGAATCATTCAGTAGAGGGTGTTTTGCATAGAGCAGGCTGCTAATCCCCTTAATAGGCAATAATCAGAAAGGGATCAAATAGGGAAAATTCAAGTGTGTACACTCCAACAACCCAAATACACCTTACATTGGTTATCAGACTAACCAATAACCAGTTTTCTACGCTTAACCTTTGTTAGAATATGTATAGATATGTATTAGGTTCATGACCGATACAACAAGGAGTATTGTAAACATCACCAGGAATATCCAATCACCACTTTGTGCAAAGTACCCTGCACTATTTATGACGGTATACCCCAGCATTCCTTGAGCATAGGCAGCGAAAAACAAATTCCATTTCTTTGGGTTTTTGAGTTGGAAGAAGACGGAAATGAGCATGATTGCCGTTATGAGTTCTATCACAATATGAAAGGTTATGCTTATTGGGGTCGTAGATAATTCAGGGACGTTTCCGGTTAAAAGAAAGAATATCCATTGAAGGATCATGCTAAGGCCGATGACAAGTGATGAAATACGAACTATTTTCATATACGCACTTCCTGTAACAATATGATATTGCCAAAAAGGGAAACACGCAACTTTTGGATAGAGAGTACTTTCTTACACAATGAAATGGGAATTCTTAAGGTTATAGATTCTTTTAAGAAAGCCGATATTCCTTTGAATCCATGGGAATATCGGCTGATATTGTGAATCAACATGTGTCTTTAACGACTATACGCAAGCAACTGTGGGAACTTTTGCTGTAGCTCTTCCAGTTTTGGAATATCCCATCTGGTAATGTAAGGATACGTTGGATTCAAACGCAGGAAGTCCTGATGATAATCCTCTGCTGCATAAAAGGCCTTCAACGGGGTGATTTCTGTCACGATAGGTTTTTTATACATATGGCTCGTTTCCAAATTCTGTATATATGTCTCAACCTGAATCTTTTGCTCATCATTCAAATAGAAGACTGCAGACAGATACTGAGTCCCATGATCCGGGCCCTGGAAATTCAACTCGGTCGGGTCGTGGGCTACCGTGAAGAAGACATCCAACAACGTAGTGTAATCGATTTGCTTTGGGTCATAGATGATCCTCACCGACTCTGCATGTCCGGTCTTTCCTGAAGATACAGTATGGTAGTCAGCAGTATCAGCCTCGCCACCTGCATATCCAGAATCAACGGACAATACACCTTGCAGTTGTTCAAAGACAGCTTCGACTCCCCAGAAACATCCACCAGCAAAAACTGCTGTTTCTGTTTGATCCTTACTGTACATCGTGTTCCATAGTGGCAGCTCTCCCCTAATCGTCAAGTCCCCTATTTTCATGGTGTTCTTGCCAAACAGGTAGAGGTACTTACCATACCCCTGAGCTTCCATCTCATCAACGGGAATAAATCTCAAGGATGCAGAATTGATACAATACCTGAGCCCTGTAGGTTTAGGTCCGTCCGCAAAGACATGACCAAGATGAGAATCAGCAAAATAGCTACGCACCTCCGTGCGGATCATGCCATAGGAAGAATCGGTAATCTCAATAATGTTTCCTTCAGCGATAGGCCTGGTGAAACTTGGCCATCCTGTCCCCGATTCATACTTATCATTGGAGCTGAACAAGGGTTCACCTGAAACGATATCAACATAGATACCCTCTGCATGGTTATCCCAAAGCTCATTGCGGAATGCAGGCTCAGTCCCTTCCATCTGCGTTACTTTATATTGGAGATCAGTCAAGTTGGTTTTCAAGGTTTCATCACTTGGCTTCATCCACTGTGAATCAGGAGGAGGAAGTGCACTGCTTTCTTCAATAGGAATACTAGCTACAGGCTGCATCTCCTTAGTTCCTTTACCAAACAGTAAGAAAGAAACAAAAACCAAACCAATTACTATTGCTACAATTATGTATGTATTCTTTTTCATGATGTACTCCTTATCACCCAAAGGTGAACGTATAGAGACGAATATGTCCGTCAATTTCCAATTCAAGAATATGCTCTTCATATCCATCGAAAGACGCGAGATGATACAATCTACTCTCTGTAGGAACCAAAATCCCAGCTTTGACATCTTCGGTATCAACGGCTTCTTTGCCGTCGATTAGAATGTGTATATCGCTTGATTCAGACCTTGGTTCAACGACCAAGTAGATATCCTTACCTTCGAAGGCTAAACGTAAACCACCGGTTCCATTCACCTCGATGAAATCATTTCTGATAGTCCACTCGCCTTCCAATGTCCAGGAATCAGATTCCAAGGAACTTGCAAATTGGAATTGACTTGGTTGGTCTTGGGTAGTGTTATCAGAAGCAAATCCATGCTGCCGTGCATAGCCCAAATAGGTTTCAGGTGTTCGTTTGCCAAACTCTTCAGTTATGGGACCACTCACCTGAGACCCAGGATCATACCCAGCTTCTTCTAAAAGCTTTCTGATTACCTGTTCACTCTCTTCATAGGAACCCTCCCCAAAATGGAAGTAGCGAATCACGCCTTTGCTGTCTATGAAGAAATGAGCTGGCCAAAATCGATTGTTATACGAATTCCATTGAGAGAAATCATTATCCAGGACAACTGGCCATGTTACGCCCAACTCTTCCATTGCTTTTCTCACATTGTTGACATTTCGTTCGAATGGAAACTCTGGAGAATGGATACCTATTATTTCTAGTCCTTTATCGGAATATTTATTGTACCAATCCTGTAAGTACGGCAAGGTTCTCACACAATTGACGCAACTATAGGTCCAGAAGTCCACCAAGACTACTTTTCCCTTAAGACTCTCCATGGTGATTGGTTCTTCTGTATTGAGCCATGGACCTTCAGCTATCAATTCTGGGGCAACTCCATAATTACCCAAGACAGCTCCATCTGGGGATTTCCCCCAAACGAATTGATTCTCACTGCTGCTCGTCTGACTCCTTTCATCCAAAGCATCTCGCACGAATTTGGTATTCTCAAATGTAGTAAGTCCGGTTCCATAATTTGGAAACACTTGCAGTATCTTTGCTTGGAACTGTCGATCAGCACCAATTGCGATCATGAGTCCTGCAATAATCATAATGATGCCGAAAATACGCTGAATCTTACCGGTTCGTATCGATAGTTTGGGAAATCGATTGAGGAGCTTTCTTCCACCTGCCATCAAGGCAAACATAGGAATCGAGGTTCCCAAAGAATAGGCAGCAACGATGATGACAGCTCCACCATCAATTTGCTGGCTGACCGCCAGAGTAATGACCGAAGCCATGATGGGGCCCACACAAGGTGTCCAGATAAGACCAAGACTGACTCCCGTTAATACTCCGCCAAAGAAACCTTTATGTTCTCCGTTGCCTTTGGATCGCACCATACGAGAAAGCAAGATTTCCAATTTCATCTGTAATTTCGGAATGACTAAGGTCAGCCCAAAGGTTACGATAATTATCACAGCAACAAGCCGCAGCGTGTCTGCAGGAATGCCGAGAGTCTGCACGATTGCGGACAACAGGAGAGTAAACACGCTGAAACTGACTATGAATCCAGTAACAATCCCGAACGGCTTGCTTTCCGGTCAAGACGATGGGAAGGACCGGGAGAATACAAGGCGAGAGTATAGTAACAATTCCTGAAAGGAAAGCAAAAAAAGCAAGCAGGGTCATGACTATACCCCCTTTACTATATTCTCAAGCAGCTCTTTGGTTGCTCCTCCGTTCCATGTAACTAAGGGCATTCCGTTTGAATCTACTTGAACGAATGTATGTTGGTAGGTAACTCCATATTTTGCTTGCAGATCATCTGAATTGTCATAATCAACCAAAACAAGATTGACACCATTCAACTGATCACGCTTAGCGGTAAAATCTTCTCTTGCAGCTTTACACGTAGGACACCATGTTGCATTGAAGAACAATACTGTAGGCTTCTGCTGGGCAAGCGTCATTACCTGATCCATATCTTTGTATCGAATGAACAGCTGGCTGTCATTCACACTAACGCTGGTATTAACCATCATCATCATGGAATTTTCTTCTTCTGGAGCTGCCTCTTCAGGTTGGCCCGTGGCAAGAAGTGGAGATGCCATGATGAAAAGTACTATTGTTAAGATTGTAAACACTTTCATTTGGTTTACCTCCTACTCGAAAGATACGAGTCAAAGTTCACAAAAGTGTCACAGAAGGTATAAGAAAGATTAAACAAGAGCTGGTAAGGAAATCGTTATTACCGCTCCGCCTTCTTTCGCATTCTCTGCCTTGATCGTACCGCTGTGAAGCTCGACTACTTCTTTGGCAATAGCTAAGCCCAGACCGGTTCCATGAGCTTTGCGAGTTCTGCTCTTATCAGCACGATAAAAACGTTCAAAGACATGGGGAATATCCGCTTCAGGGATGCCCTTGCCTGTATCCGAAACAACAATGATGTATGATTTATCTTTCAGTTCTATAGAGATGGTTACCGTACCTTCTTCAGGGCTATGCTCGATGGCATTGCCGATGATATTCGTCAGGGCCCGTTCCAACAATCCTATATCACCGGTGAAAAGAGGTAGTTGTGGGTCTGGTACATACTGCATTACGATGTGTTTGCTATCTGATTGCGAACGCATTTTCAAAACTATATCTTGTACCAACTCTGCAAACGAGAAGGGTTGCCTTTCCGGAGAGATCTGCCTTGCTTCCAGCTTTGCCAAATCCAACAGCTCTTCCACTAGTCTCTGCAATCCGGATACATTGCGCAAAGCCGTTTCTATATATTGTCTCTGTTCAGTTTCCGATACCGTATTTTCCTCAAGTAACAAGGTCTCAAGATGTCCTCTGATGGAAGTCAAAGGGCTCCTTAGATCATGGGAAATATTGGCGATCATTTGACTACGCAGCCTATCTGCATCTTTCAGTTTTATAATGCCATCTTCTATTGACTCAGCCATATCATTGAATGCAAGACTCAATTGGGCAATTTCATCATTGCCCTTCATGTTGATCCGATGCTCAAACTGACCATTCTTGAACGCTTGGACACCCATACTCAGTCGTTTAAGTCGGTATGTGAGCAAGAAAAACAAGATTAACCCAACTACAACTGTGGCTATAATAGCAATGATGAAGGTTATGAGTCCGGAGCGGATATAGTAATCGGACTGCGCCAAGGCAAGCGAGTAATCATAACTTTGGCCGCGAAGGATTACATACACCCATCCATCTTCCTTGTTTGCTCCTAAAGGAGCTGCAGAGAACGGCTTCCGTCCTCTCTCTGTACGAGGGTCATCACCTAAAATGGTCATAAATCTTTTGCTGTTATAGAACTGATGAAGTGGTGCAATATCTATCTTATTCCGGATAATTCTATCATTACCACCAGCAAAATAACTGAGAATATTGCCTTCGTTGTCAATTATATAAATTTCAACCATTGGATTGAGAACCATCATATAGTGGATAGCTTCCTTGATATTTTGCTCTGAGAAATCATCACCCAAGATAGTGTTCAACTCTTCTGCAATGCTAGTTGCATAGTCACGGTTCAGTAGCTGTTCCACTTCATCGAATAGGTGACGGGAAGAATTGAAGGCAATAGCTAGGCTTGCTCCTCCGAGGATAAGAATCAAGAGAAGAAACAGAAGAGATATCCGTGCATAGAACGATTTGAATATCACCCTGCACCCTCCTCTGTATCAACAAATCGATAGCCGATACCCCAGACGGTTACCAACTTCGTTGGACGAGATGGATCTTTTTCAATTTTATTTCTCAGTCTGTTTATATGAGTATTGACGGTATGTTCATACCCTTCAAAGCTATATCCCCAGATGATATTCAGAAGGTCTGAGCGGCTATAGGCTCTCCCAGGGTTTTTTACAAACAGACTTAAAAGCTCAAATTCCTTAACGGTGAGATCGAGCAACCCACCGTTCATGAAAACCTGATGTTTTGCAAAATCAATGAGAAAGTCTCCTTTTTTCAAGGTGTCATCGGAGCTATTACTATTTTGTCCAATCCTATTGGACCGGCGGATCAACGCATTCACTCGGGCGATAAACTCTCTCATGCTGAAAGGTTTGGTCATGTAGTCATCAGCACCCAATTCCAAGCTCAATATCAAATCAATTTCTTCTGTTTTTGCGGTAAGCATGAGAATGGGGGTATCAGAGTCAACTTCACGAATTTTTCGGCATATGCTGATCCCATCCAAACCAGGGAGCATAATGTCGAGGATTATGAGCGCATAGGAACCTGAGAGAGCCTGTTTAAGGCCCTCTAGGCCTTCATGAACCTGATCAACGGTAATACCGTTACTTTGAAGATTTACAGCAACAACTCCAGCTATTTCCTTGTCATCTTCTATGATCAGGACCTTTTTGGTATCTGTGGACTCACCCATATAAGCCATCCTGTAATTTACTATACTTCAACACAGAGAAGTACGCAAATCATTACCTTTGATAAAATAACAAGATGTAGACTTGAATTAAATTTATGGGTTATTTACAAGTATCCTATTCTTGGATTTTAATCGGCTCTTCCAAAGCAACAACCAAGCAATCCTTTAGATACGTCAATGGCGGCAAGATAACTAAGGAATTGACAATATCTTCATTTACAGGGAATGGTGCTTTATGCCACACACCTACATCAAAGGTGACCATGGTCCCGATGGGAACATAAAATGCACGAATCTTGTCAGGATTAAGAGTGGGAGACGCAGGGGCAGCAAATATTATAATGTCGCCATCGAGAGGCAGAAGGAGCTCTGCAGTCGTAAAATGCTGCTCTGCCTTCTCAATGATCATCTCCCGTTTGCTACATTGCACAACTGAAACTGATGCTTGTTTATTAGCCAGCACGCCTTCGATCATATCGCGGTAAAACCGTACCGGCGTCTCTCCGATATATTCAGACTGACAATCCAGCAAATTGGTAAATTCACCAATTAACTTGAAGGATTCCAAGCTCAATGTCTCCACTTCAATCTGTTTCATTCCGATTCACTCTCCTTTTTTTGGGTAATTCAATGACAGTTTGCAGAAGAAATCTTCCAGCACATACCGGCCATCAAGCTCAGTATACACGCGTATCGGTCGATTTTGTTTATTAGTTCTGTAATACATCTCATTCGTGATAAAAGGTGCGGTCTCATAGGTATAGCAATACTTATGTTCTTCCATCAACAAAGCAATCACTGTGAGGTCGCAGATATCGAGGCTTTCAGGAAGCGGCCAGCCAGGGTTATTCTGCATCTCTTCAAAGAACAACAAGACCTCTTCGAATAAGAACTTCCCTATTTCACCATGGGGAAGCACTTTGCACTGCAGTTCGGCAAGGCTTGCTCGAGGAAGTGCATAAACTTTGGTGGGAACCTGCCAGACTTCAACATCTGATCTGAAAACCACATTGGCTGCCAGAATATCATTAACTAAATTAAACTCAGGTCCTCCATCAGGGTACAATCCACCTCCGTTCCAAACCACAATGAGTTTCTCAATGATCTCCGGATGCAAATGGATGGCTGTCGCAACATTGGTAAGTGGCCCAAGGACGCCGATATAGAGTTTTTCTCCCAATTTACAGGCATAGGCTTCCTCTACGATTAACCTTGATCCATCGGTTTCTTTGCATTTCAAATTGGAAAAGAACCCATCACGCTCTTTTGTTATCCCGGTTTCAGCTCCTCTCACTGCCTTCACCTTTCCAGCATACCCGGAATATTCCAAAACCTTTTGCAATTCTTGATAACTGGCTTCAAGAGAGTCTTCTATTCTATCGTGGCCAAAATGGGTTGCAATGATACCCTTAATATCAAACATAGGAGTCATCAATGCATGTAGTACAGCAAACTGATCATCTACCTCGTTACGTGTATCCGTATCAATAATCACACGCTTACGTTTTGTAGGAACAACTTCAAATCGATATGGGGACATTTTAACTCCTCTGGTCAGCCTTTTACTGAACCTGCAGAAACACCTTCAATAAAGGCTTTCTGAGAAAATAGATATACAATTATAACAGGAAGGGTGACTATCGAAAGAACAGCGAACAACTGAGGATAATCCACATTATGCCTTCCTACAAAATTTGCTATTGAAAGCGGAAGCGTTTGCCTATCTGGCGTACTTATCATGATGCTGGTCATAAAATATTCGTTCCAGTTGGTCAAACCGTTGAAAATAACCTGAGTTACCACCCCGGCTTTTGCCAAAGGCAAAATAATCCTGAGGAAAGAACCAAAAGGAGAACACCCATCTATCATTGCAGCTTCTTCAAGCGATGTTGGTAACGATATAAAAAATGAGCGCATGATGAACACACCCATTGCAATAGACTGTGCAGCAAGAATCACCGCCAATCCCGTTCTCGTATTATTGATACCAAAGTGTAATGCCACGGTAAAAGTCGGAATTCCTAGGACACCGGCGGGAATCATGATCCCTGACAACAGGATCATGTATATCACTGTCTTGCCTGCAAATCGCTGCCGGGCAATTGCGTAAGCAGCAAAACTATTGACGGGGATAAGAATGGCCAAAGATAAAGACGTGACAAAAATACTATTTAGGAATTTCATTCCCAATGTACCGGCCTTCCATGCACTTAGATAATTTGAGAATTGTGGCTTTAATGAAAAACCCCAAATATTCGTATAAAACTCATTGGTTGTCTTCAATGAACCTGCAAACATCCAGAGGATGGGATATACAGACACAATAAACATAAACACCAATACTATGGCTGGTACTATTCTGATTTTATCCTGTGAGAAGCGTTT
>QJZS01000203.1 GCA_003247345.1 Spirochaetales bacterium | reverse complement strand
GAAAGGAGCACGAAAATGAGACAAAAACACCTGATGGTCGTAATTCTAGCAGCTTTGCTGACCATAAGCCTTGGATTTATTGGGTGTGACATATCATCTTATGACACATATAGCGCATTAGAAAGCAAAAAAGTTACTACAAATGCACCTCCTACCATATATACTGGGGCCGAGGGAGATGTAGTACTTCTTCCAGAAACTGATCAAGTGGAGATCCTTTGGGATGAATCAGAGTACACCTTCCTTGCCGATACGAACGGTGATGGTGTGGTCGATGCAACCGAGATTGTTTCTGAAGCAGACGCAACTCACCAACAGATTGGTGTAAGACTGGTTGGCTACTACACCCAGGATCTTAGCCTTTGGGCTGGTCAGGACTTATATGCTGGTACTGTTTCATTAGTCAATGATGCAACTGGTATTACATTAAGAATTGATACTACCGACGCAGCTGACATCGCAGAATACCATATCAATGTGTATACTGATCTGAGCCAGATTCCAACAAGTAGACCGGCACCTGGACAATCAGACTATGTGGTGGAAAATGTAAATTCTGATTCGATTGAAGTGTATTTTACGTTCGAAGAATTAGGTGGAACGGTTAACTCTACGTATTACTTCATTATTCATACTGCATTGGGTACCGATGGGGAAGGAAGTACGAGCAGCCTTGCTGGTGAAACAGCATATGTTGCCGGCGATAATCCTTCATTCGGTGGTAAAGGTGCATGGTTCTATGTTGTAGGATATACAGCACTTCCGTTCTATGAGCCGATCATAGTAGCGCTGGAGACTGAAGAACCTCCAACCAATCCTCCTACTGATACTACAGGATGGAGTCATGAAACGGCCTATGTAGGTAATGCTCGTGGGGATGGGAATGCTTGGTGGTTCTATATTGATGCTTCTGCCCCTGATTTTGATGAATCTACCATATTCAATATCTATGCTGGACAACATCAGGTGCTAGGCGCATATGCCACCTATGCTAAATCCAGTGGCACGTTGACCATCGTACTTGGTGAAAACATGGTTTTGGTTGAAGGCAGTGAAGTGGTGAAGATCAAGGGTTATGATGTTCTTCCTACCGTGAGACCTCCGTCAGGACAATTCCCTGTCAAATTGAGCAATACTGATAGCTTGACCGACATCGATGTCTTAGGAAGTTTCGACTATCTATTAGTTCATTTAGATTCTCTTGTGCAATAAATTTGTAGCTTGAAAAAGAATCGGAGAGAGCTGAGGTGAAAACCTCAGCTCTCTTTTATATGTTTGAAAAAGTTTATACTTGTGTTGCAACTGCTACTTTTCTGATTGTTCGTCTTTTGGCTAGCAAGCGAGAGCCTAAGTGGGTAATGGAACCAATCATTGTCATAATACTGAAGTATCCAAGGAACAAGGAGAGTAGATTCGTAAAACTAAATGCAGGGATTTCACCCCCGTGGAATTGGCTGAAATCTCCTGATGGGGGCATAGCTCCTGCCGTGTGTTCGAAATTTTGGGTTCCCGTATTGAACACTCCTGTAAGGTAGTGCATATAAGATCCTGTGGCGAGTGTATAAGCACCAAAGGCAATGAGGGTAACCATTAAGATTCCGAATAGTACCGAGGATACTCGATGTAGTGACCTGTTTCCTAGAATTCTATTCTTTATATTCGTGAAATGCAGGCCGAAGTGGATACCTATCAATGCAACAAGGGTGGCCGCAAAGAAATAGTGCAATGAAGTCCAGCTATGATCACCCCCAATTGTAGGGAAAACAATCTTTGATATCATGATCGAACTAATGAGCATCATAACTACATTGACGACCAAAAGGATGTTAACAAGGTATTGGAATCGTGTCTTTCCAGAAAGTGTCCTGTCAAATAATCTTTTAGTGATGCCTACCACCCATTTGTAGTTGAATGCAACATGAATAAGACTGATCCCCAAAACGATCAGTCCAGCAATTTCATGGAAACCCAGAGAGATTACATTCTTTTTGTACATCAACACGAAGAGGACCATCATCACTGCATCCAGAACTAATTTCACAATACTTTTTTTGTTTTTCATGTAAGGGAATGTAGCTAATTTTAATCTGAATGGGACAGAGAAATTTCTCCTTCTTCATCGTTCTTCATGGTTCTTGAAACATCTCCATAATTCTTCATTCCAGATAATTCTGAATTTCATGAAGAGGCTTTACGGATTAAGTATGGTCAGAAATTCTACTCAGGGATTCTCATACACAACTTTACCTGAACTGATCGTGTACTTAACCTTCCCAAATACTTGTTTGCCGAGGAAAGGGGAATTTTGGGAAACTGTTTTGAATGGTTCAACAGTACGTATTTGATTTTCATCAAATATTACGATGTCCGCACGACTTCCTTCAGATAAATATCCGGCATCAATGTTATAAGACCTGGCGGGATTCATTGCCATTTTCTCAATCAACTTCCACATGGTCAAATGCCCTTTTTTAACAAGGTAGGTAATACCAAGAGAGAGTGCTGTCTCTAAGCTAACGATACCGTTTTTTGCTTCTTTGTATGGATGAGCTTTATCTTCAGAACGAACTGGGCGGTTGTATGCAGAAATGATTGAGATGGTTCCATCGCGTAATCCTTCAAGCATGGCATATCGATCTTCCTTGCTTCTTAGGGGAGGAGATGTTTTTGCGAGTGATCCTTCAACCTCGATACTTTCATCTGTCAAAGAAAAGTGGTGTGGCGCAACTTCTGCATATACTTTTGCACCCATTCTTTGAGAAAGTCTCACCATCTCTGCTGATGCCCTGGTACTGATGTTGCTTATCAAGACTTTTGCTTGTGTGTACAAAGCCATCATGCAATCGCGGCTGACGAAGACGTCCTGAGATAAATTTGCGGCATTTTTATGTAATTCGTTGCCTTCGCCTTCGACCTTTTCAAAGAGATTGGGTTGGATGAGACTGGGGTTTTCACTAAAAAGGCTTACGGGAATCTTGGATTTGCTGCATTGTTTTAAAACTTTGTAGAGGTATGTCTCATCGCTTATCAAGCCAAGATCGTTGGATAATCCTACTACGACATTACTTATATCAACGGAATCATCACTCAGTTCCAAAGAGCTGTCCATTTTTGGGAATGCTGCTGAAATATATATGTTGATTCCTGAATCTTTCAATTGTTCCTCTAAGGCTTTTAATTCTTGGTGATTGTTATAGGGAATGGAAGATTGATAGACAAGGGTAGTGTATCCACCGGCAAAAGCAGATTCCACATCATTTTTAATGGTGCTTAGTTCAGGCATGTCTATGGATTCTAAATGTACATTGGTTCCGACAAGCCCCGGTGCAACTACACATCCTTCTGCTTCAATGACTCTGGAATAGTCGTCGCTACGATGGAATTTGCCGATATATTTGATTTTGTCGTCTTCAATTACCAAGTCTCTTACTTCGTCAATCTTATTAAGTGGGTCTACCAATCGTCCGTCTTTTATCAGAATCATTTGGACACCTCATGTAAATACTCGTAGATTAATATTGCTCCATCACAGATGCTCTCGATGGTTGCAAACTCATTCTTATTGTGGCTTATGCCTTTATCACAAGGGATAAAGATCAATGCAGTATCGCAGATTTCTGCAAATGACATTGCATCATGTCCAGCTCCGCTTATCATAATTCTATGTGAGATTTTCATATCTTTTGCTATGTGGCTCAATGTTTCCTGCATATTCCTGGACAGTACGACTGGGCTCATTTCGCTGATCTTATCGCGATAGAATTTTAATCCACGTTTCTTTGCAATCTTTTTCCCAGAATCTTTGATTCGGTTTTCCATGCGGTTCAGACTGTCTTGGTTGATACCTCTTATATCAACACCTAGGGTGACCGAACCAGGGATAACGTTCAATGCATTTGGTTTAAGCTCAACCGTTCCTACTGTGGCAACAGACTTCCAGATTGCTTCATCCCGACCAATACTTTCTATCTCACTTA
Source organism: Spirochaetales bacterium (assembly GCA_003247345.1). Lineage (GTDB taxonomy): Bacteria > Spirochaetota > Spirochaetia > Sphaerochaetales > Sphaerochaetaceae > Sphaerochaeta. The sequence goes on along the minus strand of QJZS01000203.1, from coordinate 3,852 downwards.
TCAGCTCAGCAGCACCACAAAGGGCATCGTGTCTCATATCCATTGGGGTAGCCCCAGAGTGTTCGGCTTCGCCGATAAGGTGAAGAAGAAACCGCTTTGGTCCTGCAATGGTAGTTGCAATTCCCAAGCGTTCGCCATATTCCTCAAGGATTTTTCCTTGCTCGATATGAAGTTCAAGATATTGCTTTACCCCGGAAATTCGTTCTGGGTAGAGGCTGTAGCCGTTTTCTTTGAAGATTTCTTCCATAGTTCTACCGTCTTTGCTGACGGTTTCGGCTACATCGTGTTTGTTTAATGCGTTCGTAACGAGCCCGCTACCAACGGTACATTTTCCGAAGTTGCTGGATTCTTCACAACGGAAGGCACCAACTTTAATGGGGATGTCAAGTTTGTTGTCTTTTACCCATTTAAGGACGATCAGGCCGGCAATAATACCTGCAACTCCATCATACCGCCCGCCGTCTACAACAGAATCCAAGTGGGAGCCGATCAGGTAGTAAGAATCAGAATCAGAATTGCATATGAACGAATTGCCCACCTCATCCTCTTCGTATCGGAAGCCTTCTTTTTCTCCGATAGATTTAAACATTTTGTGCATTTCAGTTTCGGCATCGGAGTATCCGAGCCTTGTAACCCCACCAGTACTGATGCTTCCGATTACATAGAATTTCTCAAATAAGTATTCGGCATATGCAACATCTTCAACCCGGTGAGAATCTTTAGGTAGCTTTGCCATTCTCATTACCCTCTTGTTTCATGCTTGTCGTAACCATAAGACTATTATGAATTTATCAGTATTATCTCTAATTCCGAGAACTCCATAATGACGCCTATCCGATGAGAAAAAAGCTACTATACTTAACATTGTATGTTTATGCAAGGGGGTAGGGTGAGAACTTTGGGGATATAGCGTAATTACACAGATTACTGACAATGTAATGGTATGATATAAAGAAAACCCTCATCAAGCAAAGCCTGATGAGGGTCTTAGAAGTGCGGTAGACTGGACTTGAACCAGCACAAGATTTCTCCCACTAGCACCTCAAGCTAGCGTGTCTACCAAATTCCACCACTACCGCATTCTTGAGGTTAACGTTCGTTCTGATTGACCGAACGTGGCAACAATACAACATGGGTGGGTTGCTAGTCAAGCCCTCTTTTGAAATTGAGTCTAACAATCTCCTAGAGCAGCGCTTTGAACTGTTCCAACAACGAAGCAAAGCTCTCCAAAGCAGATTTCACTGGTTCCACTGATGCCATATCGACCCCAGCTTTTTTCAGGGATTCAATGGGGTAGAGACTGCCTCCGCTTCTCAGGAAACTCAGGTAAGCATCTCTGTCTTTTTCATCCCCTTGCAGTACTTTTCTGCTAAGGGCAATTGAAGCACTCAGACCTGTAGCATACTTGTAGACATAGAAGGGACTATAGAAATGTGGGATTCTCATTCCTTCCAGATCACTTTCCTCTTCGAACTCAACCGAGCTACCGAAATAGAGTTCCAATAGCTTTCTATATTCGCCTCTCAACAGCTCGAGAGTGACAGGAACACCAGCTTCTGCTTCCCTGTGTATGATCATCTCAAACTCAGCGAACATCGTCTGTCTGAATAGCGTCGCCACTATATCATCGATCTGCTTGCCGATAATATATGCTTTCATCTTGTCGTCGGTTGCAGTATCGATCAAATACTTTGCGATAAGTTGTTCATTGAATGTGGATGCTACTTCAGCTTCGAAGATTGTGTAATCATACTGGAAGTATGGATTGTTTTTTGAGCTGTAATAACTATGCATGGAGTGACCGCCTTCGTGGGCGACCGTGAACACATCACGCAACACATCTTCCTTGTAGTTGAGAAGGATGTAGGGTTTTGAAGTAAACGTACCGCTTGAGAAAGCTCCGCTGCGTTTTCCCTTGTTCTCATATCGGTCAACCCAGCGCTCATCAAGGAGTCCCTTTGTGATCGTCTCTACATAATCAGGTCCAAGCGGAGCTAGTGCTTTCTCGATGATTTTTACGGCTTCCTCATAGGGGGTTATCGTTTTGATACCCTGTACAAGTGGTACGTACACGTCGTAATGAGCCAACTTTTCCACACCGAGGAGTTTTGCTCTGAGTTCATAGTATTTATGTAATTCAGGCAGTGCATCATGCACAGCCTTGATCAGATTATCATATACGGATACAGGGACATTATCAGGGAACAGTGCCATCTCGCGGCAGCTTGCATATCCACGTGCTTTGGAACGGAATATATCTTGTTTTACCTGCCCTTCATACAAGCGGGCAATTGCATGCTTGCTTGCATCATAAGTTGCGTAGAACTGTTTGTAGGCGCGACGGCGAACATCGCGGTCCTCCTGCATCAAGAAGGAGCTGAGTGAACTTTGAGTCAGTGTTGTACCATCTAGCTCGCCGAAATTGAAGTCAACATTCGTGAGGTCGCTGAACGTAGAGCGAGGGGTTGAAGCTACTTCGCTCTGGAGTGCAAGAATACGCTCCTCAGCTTCACTAAGAATATGTTCTTTGAATCTCCTAGCTTTCTGGATAAACACCTTATATGGGGTAAAGTCAGGATCTGAAAGATAGGTTTCGATAACACTGTCTTCAATGGAGAGAAGTTCTGGATCAAAGAATGCCATTGCAGCTGACAATTGACTCAGATAACTTGCTGCAAGAGAGTAGTGCTTTACATTGGTGCCATCTGAAGCATCACCAGCGTAATTGAGGAATGCCCAATTATAAATTCGTTCAACCAAGATTCCGGTTTCTTCATACCACTTTAAGGTTTTAAGAAAAGAGTCTTTTCCTTGTAAAAGACTCCCTTTGAATTCTGGTGCTTTCTCGATTCTTTGTTTCAATTCTTCGGCAGCTGCTTCCCAATCGGAGAGATTGGTAAATAGACTGCCCAAATCCCAGGTGTCCTGGGTTTTCTGTTCTGCTCTATTCAATATACTCATGAGATTTCTCCTAATAACGTGATAAGGTGTGCAGTGGCTTTGCCTCGGTGGCTTACCTTGTCCTTTTCCTCTTCAGTTAGTTCAGCCATGGTTTTACCAGCTTCCTTGCAAATGAATACAGGGTCGTAGCCGAAACCACCTTGTCCATAGCTTTCCTTGGCAATATAGCCATCTACTGCTTCACAAATGGTGAATTGTCTGTTTACATCTACGATCAAAGCCAATGCACATACGAACTGTGCTGTCCTTTCTTCAATGTCTTCCAAATGGGCCAGATTCTTTAAAAGAAAGGCATTTCTCTCGTCACTTTCAAGCATCCTTCCAAAGGTTTCCAAGCCGTATCGAGCGGTTCGGACTCCAGGTCTTCCGTCGAGGGCATCCACGCAAAGTCCTGAATCGTCAGCTAGTACCACATATCCTTGCGGTGCTTGTCCAGCTAGGGCTTTTGCTTTTCCCAAGGCATTCTCGGTAAAGGATTCCTTGTCTTCCTCAAAATCGAATTCGATTCCCAAATCTTTGGGAAGAAAAAGGGAGTGTCCCTTGAGAATTCTTGTAAACTCTTCTCTCTTATGGTCATTGTTTGATGCTAACAGAATATTCATGGTACTAAAGATACTCATTGTCCTTTGTTTCGTCCATATACTGCTTGAGCAACCGCTTCATGTAATGTACTGCGCTATCTATTGTCCCTTTGGGGATATCAAGCAATTCTCCCAACTGACTATGGCTAAGATTTAATTCCATCCCTCTGATTTTCTCGACTTTTGCCTTATATACGTGAACCGTCCATTTTCTTAATGTCATTAGTTTTACCTGCTTTTCAAGATCCGGTTCGGATTGCAACTGTTTTTCGATTTCAAGCAATCGTCTGAAATGCCTGTTGCTTATCTC
>QJZS01000120.1 GCA_003247345.1 Spirochaetales bacterium | reverse complement strand
AGGTTCTTGGAAATAGTAGGGAACGGTAATTTCAGTCCCGAATTCGGTTTCTTCTGGGAATACAACCTTTACAGGAAGAATCTCAAAACCGAAGTCTGCCATATCACAAGCCATGATCGAAGCTGCAAGAAGAAGGTCGTGCAAATCCATACCGCTTAATTCAACGAACAGATTCTGATCCCCAACTTCTACAGCACCTATCTTGGCGCTGTTGATGACAGGAGGGAAACTCAGCGTATCGCCGTTATCATCATGCAGATACGGGAACACACTGTAATCACTTACGATTGGGCCATATTCCTTCCCTTTTGGATGCTCGGTGCAAATCTCACGCAAAGTGAGTTCCTTGTCCATCCCCAGCGGAACGAATTTGGTGGTATCAGGGTCGGCACCACGATAATGAACCGGGTATTTGATCAGGTCTGAACGATAGATACCCATAGCAATGGTCTTTCTTTTGCGTCCAAAGTTCGAACACAGTTTTTCCTGACTCTGAATCAATGCTTCCAATTCATCGTCATTGACTACATGTCCTTTTGCTGCAAATCCGATGGAATACGGACGTACTTCCTTAGCAGATGCATCAATGATCAAGGAGCGGCCTTCGCTGTCAAAGGTTTCGTCAGCGGTGGAAAAGAAGTCATACAAAGGAGCTTCAACGCCCCAGTAGGCTTTCAATTGTCTGGCGACACCCGCTGCAGACCAGAGGTCTGGGCGGTTGGTATCATTCAATTCAATTTTCAGGATATCGTCCTCGTGCCCATCCAATTCGGCTTTAGCAACAGGGAAGATTTCCTCAAGTTCAGTATCAGTTATGGTTTTTCCAAGCAAGCTATAGAAGTGCTTACCGGTGGTTTCAATCTTTGGCATTAGTTTCCTCTCCTCGTACGTACCGATTCGATATTGGGGGTAAAGAGTTCTCTGAGGTCATTGAGTCCAAGGTGCATCAATGCCATGCGGTCAATTCCAAGACCCCAAGCAAGAACAGGAACATCAATACCCATGGCTTTGGTTACCTCAGGACGGAAAATACCGCTGCCACCAAGTTCAAACCATCCAAGGACGGGGTGCTTGATATGTACCTCAATCGAAGGCTCGGTAAACGGGAAGTATCCAGGAACATATTTGACTTCCTCAGCTCCTGCAATTTCCTCTGCAAACATCTTCAACAATCCAAGCAGCGTCTTCAGATTTACATCTTCACCCAGTACGATACCTTCTGTCTGATAGAAGTCAGCACCATGGGTAGCATCTACCTGGTCATAACGGAAACAACGGGCAACACCGAAGTACTTGCCGGGAATCTTTGCCTTGGAAAGCTGGTGTGCACTCAGTACAGTACCTTGGCTTCTTAGGACCTGACGACGAGTAAACTCGTGGTCAAAACTATAGCGCCATCCACGGCTTCCGGTCTTCCAACCATCCTCGTGGGTTGCGGCAACCTGACTGAGCCAAGGCTCTTCAATTTCCTTACAGTGCACTGGATCTTTAACATAATACACATCGTGAATGTCACGTGCGCTGTGGAACTGCGGCATAAACAATGCATCACCATTCCAGAATTCATTCTCTACCAACGGACCGTCAAACTCTTCAAAGCCAAGACTGCAAAGCTTGTCCTTTACCCACTGCAGATAATTGCCATAGGGATTGTGACGGCCTGGTATCAAACGACTGGTCGGAGCATTGAGTCCATAAGGACGGAAGCTACCTTGCTTCCAACTTCCGCTGGAAAGCATTTCGCTGGTAACAGAACCGAGTTCCTCACCGGTAATATTTGCTTTAAGAACGGCGTCTTTTGCAAGAGCGCCTTCCTCGGTAAGCGTATACACAATATCCTCACGCTCAATGATCTTGAACGGAGAAGAGGCTGCACCACGTTTCTTTGCAATTTTAGCCATTGCTTGTTTTTCGTCTTCGGAAAGATTGCTTTCCTCAAGACTCTCTTGCAAGCCTTTCTTCAACAGAGACGCGGTAAGGGAAAATTCACCTTCAAGCACATCAACCAAAGCTTGGGCCTTGTTCTCTTCATTCATAGAAGCACATTGGGCTTTAGAAAGCTGTCCAAATGCCTTACCGACCTCGCTCTTTTCCAATCCAAGGGCTGAAGCGATCTCAGGAAGTGCATGAGGTCCTTCAGCCTTGATAAATGTAAAGATGCGCTGTGCGGGTGTACCCTTTTCTGCTTGTTCTTTTCCAAGCTCTGTCAATTCATACAAAACGCGTGTTGCGCGACTTTGTTCGACCAGATAGCCTTTTGCGCTCAACCAGCTGAATGCCTGGTTGCACTGCCCCACTTTGTAATCCAGTTCGTCAATGATTCGCTCAGCTGTAATCTCCTCGTTAAGAGACACATGCCTAAGCAGGCGAACTTCCAGTGGATGCAGGTTCTTTACATCGATATCCATGCTCTTTTATTCTCCTGTACATACGCGCCAAAGATTACCATGGCGCAAGTGTTTAGTATTCTAACGATAACACAGAAAAATTAAAAGGCTATATGGTAGAGAAAAGAGAACGAACTGCATTCACTACATCCAAGGGTGAAGGAACAATCTCTTTTTCCAATTCCGGCACAAAAGGAATCGGGCTTTCCTTGCCGCAAAGACGTTTTGGAGAAATTTTCAAAGCAGCAAAACTTTTAGGATCTGAGGTCACCAGACTGACAACTTCCGCGCCATAGCCCCCGAATTCTGGGCTGTCGTGGACAACTAAAAGTCTTCCGGTTTTCTTCACAGAATTCCGAATGGTAGTTGCATCCATCGGTTTGAGAGTAGCAAGATCAATTACCTCAACATCTATCTCATCTTGCAAATTCAAAATCGTGGCAGCTTCCAAACATGTGGTAACAGCGTGGCTGTAAGATACGATGGTAACATCCTTGCCTCTCTTTTTGGTAATGGCCTTACCCAGCGGCATTAGATATCCTTCATCCCCTACGGGACCCAGATTATTGTAGAGGTGCTTATGTTCGAAATACAGTACCGGATTATTACTGCGAATCGCCGACTTAAGGAGTGCTTTCGCATCACCAGGACAGGAAGGAGCAACAATAATAAGTCCAGGTACATTGGCAAACATGGCCTCTAAGTTCTGGGTATGCTGGGCACCATGTCCGGTTCCGCTTCCGATCGGAGCCCTCAGGACCATCGGACAGGAGAGCTGGCCTGCACTCATAAAGCGAATTTTCGCAGCATGATTGATTATGGGGTCACTGGCAAGGGTGGCAAAATCACCATACATGATCTCTACAACAGGTCTTAGGCCAAGCAAAGCAGCACCGACAGCCATGCCGGTGAAACTTTCTTCACTGACAGGAGTCTCATGCATTTGCTCTGGATGGCTTTTATACAGGTCCCCGGTAACTTTAAAACACCCACCATACATACCGATATCCTCACCGATAAGATGGACGGCCTTGTCACGGCTCATCTCCTCATCGAGAGCTTCTCTGATAGCATCACGGTAGGTAAGGCGATTAGTAGTCTTGCATACCTTGTATGTTTCATCATCCTCTGGAGCAAATACGTACTGCATGGCTTGTTCCATGCTGATGTGATCGGTCCTTACGGAAAACGCATCTTGCATTGCTGTATCAATTCGCTTTCTGTTATCCAGAATGATATGGGAGGTTTCTTCTTCGGTAAACAATGAGCTCTGTACCATTGCCTTTGAGAAAAGGAAGATTGGATCACGTTCAGCCCAAGCAGCTTCCTCCTCATGATCTCGATACACGCAAGCATCACTTTTTGAATGCCCGCAACATCGGTAGGTCTTCAATTCCAAAAAATAAGGTTTTGAGGTAGACCGAATGTAATCCACGGCTATTTTACATGCCTTATATACTGCCTCAACATCATTACCATCAACAGTAGCATGGGGAATAGAATATCCATCAGCTCTCGATGCAATGGAACTGGTCGAAACCATCCTTGAGGCGGCCGCGCTCATTCCATAGTTGTTGTTTTCACAAAAAAACAATACCGGCAGCGACCAGACCGAAGCAAGGTTCATACTCTCGTGGACAGAACCTCGGCTGGTAGCCCCATCACCGAAAATAGCTACACTGAGGGCTTGGGATTTTTGCATCTTCAATGCAAAGGCTAGGCCTAAGGCTAGATTAACGCCACTTCCTACCACAGCCGATGATCCTGCATTCCAGGTCTGGACGTCGGTCATATGCATTGAACCACCGAGGCCTTTACAGATACCATCAGAGGATCCGAACATCTCGCTGAACATTCGTCTTTCACTGGTTCCACGGGCAATCGTATGCCCGTGACAGCGGTGGGTAGGAACAATCCAATCACCAGGTTTTAACGCAAGTGCAAGACCTGCCTGACATGCCTCCTGCCCTATGGACAGGTGGGTGGTCCCATGCATCTCTTTTCGTTTGAAATATTCGTCTATTTGTTCTTCAAAATGACGTGAACGAACCATGACAGATAGCGCGGTTTGCGCTTGTTCTCTAGAAAAATCCATTTTTGCTCCCCGGCAGGATATGCAGTCCTGCCTTCCCAAGCTTTATGTGCTTTAGCCACTAATCCTATTGGCTGGACAAGATACTGTCAATAAATCCTATGTAAACAGTATGAAAGTCTCCGTCCAGATAAAAATCATTGATTTGGTTCAACAAGAAATGACTATTATCAAGATCATAGCAAGCAGCTTTCGTACAAGAGAAAACCAATGTAGCAGCCTTGAAGGTTACACGTTCAGGTCCACGTGGAGAAGAAATGAAGGTGGGTTGTAAGCCTGTTTCCTTTACTTTATCGAAATCACGCCCGCTATGAGACCCGCACCATAAAAGTTGTTTTTTCATGTCCGGAGGGAAGAAGGAAACGGTGAATCCATCATTCTCTTCCAACAATTGATGAGTATACCGGCTCTTTCTTACGTAGAGGGTCACAATGTTCCTTCCCCAGAGTACACCCATTGAGCCCCAGGATGCCGTCATAGTGTTATATTTATCAGGGGTTCCGGCCGTAATGAGAAAACTGTCTTTCCCAATGGCTGTAAAAGGATTCATTTGTAAAACTTCTACTGGGACTTCAACGTACATAATTAGCCTCCATTTCTTTGTATCCAGTGTATCTTTGGGGTATCGCAGTCGTCAAGAGGCCCAAGTTCAAGGAGTGTGTTTGGACTGCCCAACATTGACACTCGCTCTCTTTTCGTATATTCCTACAACCATGCAATACATAATACAAAAGGATGCATGTTGCGCTCTGGAGGTCCAATGAAAGATTCCCTTGCGATCCCTGCTTTGACAGAGGATCTTGCCCGTGTTCTCATCGATGCTGATACCATTAACAGACGCGTTGATGAATTGGCTCGACAAATTAGTTCAGATTATGCTGGTTCTAAAGAAGAATTAATCCTTGTAGGTGTACTCAAGGGTTCTTTTATTTTTACGGCAGATTTAGCAAGAAAATTGAGTGTAAATCATGTAGTGGATTTCATCGCTCTTTCTTCGTATCAAGCAGATAAAAGCGGCAATGTGCGACTGCTTATGGATACCAGGGAAAACATGGAAGACAAGCATGTTCTGATCATCGAGGACATCCTTGACAGTGGCAACACACTGGATTACTTGATCCGCAACTTCAAAACAAGAAAACCAAAATCTGTAAAAACTGCAGTCCTTTTGGACAAACCCGATCGCCACATCGTGCCTGTTGATATCGACTATTTAGGTTTCACAATCCCTGATGTTTGGGTCGTCGGTTACGGATTGGATTATAACGAAAAACACAGAACCCTCCCCTACATCGCAGAGATGTACCCACAAGCATAATCTAAGGAGAGAGAGATGGACGATAATAAGTTCTATGTCAGTTACAACTCGGTACATAAATTAGTAAAGAAACTCAGCAATGAATTGATTGAATCCGGATATGACCCCGATGTAATCGTTGCAATCGGAAGCGGAGGCTTTATTCCCGCTAGGATTATCAAGACCTTTATAAATCGTCCGATTTATGCTGTCGGTATTTCCTATTATGGAATCGACAAGAAACATAAGGACCATCCAACCAAGATTCAGTGGATCGATGAGGTACAGTCTCAATTGGTCGGCAAGAAAGTCCTCTTGATTGATGAAGTAGACGACACGAGAGCCACCCTGGCTTATTGTGTTGGTGAGCTGCTGAAGTTCCAGCCTGAGGAAATTGCCGTTTTGGTATTGCATAATAAACTAAAAGAAAAAGACGTAGAATTTCCTGTGGAGATTAAACGCTATTTCGCAGGACTTGAATTAAAAGATATGTGGATTAAGTATCCTTGGGACGCTGACGATATCGAAAGCCACACGGAAAATGAAAAACACATGCTTGAACAGCTGAAAAGCGAAGGTAAGGAGTTGTATTAATGAGCAACGTTACTTCTATTGTAGGTGCACAATGGGGCGATGAGGGCAAAGGCCGTATCGTAGATTATTTGGCAGTAAACTCTGACTTGGTTATTAGATTCCAAGGTGGAGACAATGCTGGTCATACCGTCATCAATGACAAGGGAAAATTTGCGCTTCATATCATCCCATCCGGTATTTTCAATCCTAATACGATGAATATCGTTGGGGCTGGAACAGTCGTGAATTTCAACACCATGGCCACTGAATTGGAAGCTATTACCGCTAAGGGCGTAGCTGTGGACAACTTGTTTGTTGATGTCCGCGCCCACCTGATCATGCCCTATCACTGCGACCTTGATGGTGCTCAGGAGCAGAACAAAAGCGAAAAGATGAAGATCGGAACCACAAAACGTGGTATTGGTCCCTGTTACAGCGACAAAGCTACTCGAAGTGGTATCAGGGCTGCTGACCTGCTCGATATGGATAGATTGAGAAATCGCATTGAGATGGCACTCCCTCAGAAGAATCGTGAGCTTTCCTATTTTGGTTTGAAAGAATACACCGTCGACGAGTTGATGGCACTTTGCACCAAATGGAAAGATCAGTTCGGCCATAAGATCATCGATACCCTTCCTGTGGTACGCCAGGCATACGAGGAAGGTCGCAAGATTCTGCTCGAAGGTCAGCTTGGTGTCATGAGAGACCTTGATTGGGGTATTTATCCCTACACTACCAGCAGTAGCCCGACTTCCGGTGGAGCTGGTGTAGGCAGCGGTCTTGGACCTAGAAGAATCGACGAGGTTATCGGTGTCACCAAGGTATACTCCTCAAGTGTCGGTGGCGGTCCATTCATGAGTGAGTTGTTTGGTGAAGAGGCAGAAAGACTTAGATCCATCGGAGGCGAATATGGTGCAACAACCGGTAGGCCACGCCGATGCGGTTGGTTTGATGCTGTTGCCACAGAATTTTCATGCTGGATCAATGATTTCACCGGTTTGGCACTTACTAAACTTGATATTTTGGACACATTCGAAACGATCAAGATTTGTACTGCATATCGCGTGAACGGCGAGATCATCAACTATCTGCCAGAAACCGCATTGCAGGAAATTGCTGAACCAATCTATGAAGAATATGACGGTTGGATGTGCGACACTTCCAAGGCTCGTACTTGGGAAGACCTTCCAAAGAACGCTCAGATGTTCTGCAGCCGTATTTCTGAGTTGGTTGGAGCTCCGATCAAGTTCATCTCCGTTGGGCCTGAACGTGATCAGATCATCATCATGTAATTCTTAGTTTAGAAACTTATATTCCAAAGAAGACCTTTCGCAAGAAGGGTCTTCTTTTTTTATCAATCAAATTAGTATCAGAATTCTCGAGCATTTCTTATAACTATTCCCACTAACATGGTATGTAAATATCCAAAATATCAATCAAAATAGCATTTTTATCCAATTTACTGTGCCATTTGCCTAATTATTTAAAGAGAATCCCCAATTCATTAC
>QJZS01000171.1 GCA_003247345.1 Spirochaetales bacterium | reverse complement strand
CCGATATGGTAGCCATGGCAAGAAGACAAGGTATGGCCGATGTCATGAAATATGCCCTGATCGTTGTTTCTTCGGCACCACTTTTGATGGTGTACCCCTTTGTACAAAAGTATTTTGTCAAAGGTGTCATGCTCGGTTCAATTAAAGGATGAGGAGAATCATCCTGGAGATATCCTTAGGAGGAGTATCATGAAAAACGGAAGAAAACATTTGGCCTTGGTCTTGCTTCTGGTTCTGCTTGTCAGCTTCAGCTTGACCGCACAAGGGAAAAGTGAAACAGCTGTAACTTCCAAAGCTGTGCAGGTAACCCCGGTTGGGACATATCCGGTGGTATCAGAGCCATTGACCTTGTCTTTCCTTACTTTGCAACCTGTGTATATCGAAAATTTCGATACCAATAGGTTTGCAAAATATTGGACAGAGAAAACGGGGGTGAACATCGATTGGGAAACCATCCCTCGTGATGCAGTGAAAAGTTGAACATTATCCTTGCTTCCGGAGACTATCCAGATGTCTTCTTCGGATTGGGCAACCAAGAACAGGGTATCGGAGTTTCTCAGGAGATGACCTATGGCGTCCAGGAAGAAATGTTCCTTCCTCTGAATGACCTTATCGATCAGTACATGCCTAATCTTTCAGCTTTGTTGGACGAAAGACCGGGTAGCCGCCAGTTCCTGACTGCTCCTGATGGAAATATCTATAGTCTACCTGATTTCAACGAATGTTATCACTGCAGCCTGTCCCAGAAGATGTGGATTTACGAGCCTTGGCTTGAAAAACTCGGATTGGATATGCCGACCACCACTGAAGAGCTCTACAATGTTTTGGTTGCTTTCCGTGACCAAGATCCAAACGGGAACGGCCTCAAGGATGAAATTCCCATGGCTGGTGCCATATCCGGATGGAACAACAACCCTGAGACTTTCTTGATCAATGCATTTACCTATACCAACTTGGTAGCTTCTCTTGATTCCAATGTAAATTCTGCTGTTGGTTTCTATCGCGACGGCGATACTATCAAAACCATGGTAAATTCCGCAGAATACAAGGAATCTTTAAAATACCTTGCAAAACTCTACAAAGAAGGTCTTATCTATCCGGCTACTTATACCCAGGATTCTGATCAACTTACTCAGTTGGTAGAAGGACCTGAAGATAATATCGTTGGTGTAGTTGCCGGTGGGTACGGCGGGATGTTCTCTATCGTAGGTGGAGACCGCTATAGAAACTTCAAGGCAATGGCTCCTCTGCAGGGCCCTGAAGGTGCACAGTTCGTTCGTTACTTCCTCCAAGCTCCAGTTATTGGAAACGTTGCAATCTCCAAAAATTGCGAAAGCCCTGAAGCAGTTGCCCGTATGATTGATTACCTATATACAGATGAAGGTACCTTGATGTCCAATTACGGATTCGAAGGGGAAGGTTGGAGATATGCGAACAATACAGAAGTTGGTCTGGATGGAAAGCAGGCAATCTTCAAATTGCTCAAGCCCTGGAACGATATGGACCCACAAAACAATTGCTTCGTAATGTTGGGCGTTCGTGCAAATACTTCCAGAATGAGAAATGGTGAAGCTGTCGATCCTAATACTGATCTCTACAGCGCTGAAGGATTGGAAGCGTTGTTGTACCAGGTTACACAGCAGGTGTATGCACCATATGCTCATCCTGAACTTGAAATTCCTACCCTTCGCTTCTTGGAAGAAGAGGATGACGCTTACGCTTCCAAGCGTGTTGCATACGCAAATTATGTCCGCCAATCTCTAGTGAAATTTATCACTGGTAACTGGGATGTAGATGCTGAGTGGAACGAATACATTCAAGGTCTCGACAAGCTTGACTTGAAGGGAATACTTGCATTGAATCAGAAAGCTTTCGACAGGCAAAACGGTTCAAACTAAGAAAGCAAAACAAGCATTAATTCACTCAATGATGAGGGGGATCATCCCCCTCATCATCCAAAGGACGAAACACAACATGTACACTATCCCTTTCCGCCATATCCACCTCGATTTCCATACTTCTGGACTGATTGAGGGAATTGGGAAAGATTTTTCAAAAGAACAGTTCAAAGAAGCACTTAAGGCTGCACACGTTGACTCCATCACCTTATGTGCAAAATGTCATCATGGGTGGATGTACTATCCATCCAAAGCTTTTCCTACTCATCCCAATCTCCAATTCGACTTGTTCGGAGAGATGCTTAGTGCAGCAAAAGAGTTGGGGCTGACCGTCGAAGCATATCTTTCTGTTGGATATGATGAGGTCATTGCATTAGAACAAAGTCAGTATTTAATGCGCAAACAAGATCAAAAATTTGACTCTACAGCCGACTTTTTTACCCCTGGGTATCATCAATTCTGCATGAATACCCCTTACCTTGATCGAGTCTGTGCCCAGATCGAAGAAGTACTTTCCCAGTACCAGGTTGACGGCATATTTTTAGATATCGTAGGCGTTCGAAAATGTTATTGTTCGTCCTGTATGCAGGAAGCAAAAAAGTCAGGTATAAATCCAACT
>QJZS01000012.1 GCA_003247345.1 Spirochaetales bacterium | reverse complement strand
CTTACCTAAAGGATTTCTGTAAGGACCTCCTTTCTCAGTTCGGATTCAATGTATCCGATAGGGACATTTTCAATATATTGGACTCATTGGCTGCGGAAGAACGGTCGGAAGAGACCTTGCTTGTCGATACCAGTTTCCTTGGCACACGTGAAAATCCTGCACTGCTTGGTTCCATAACAAATATGGGCACCAAAAATTTTACTCTCGCGAATCTAGCAAAAGGATTCTTAGAGGGAATAGTCAGAGAATTACATCATGATCAGATTTCAATGGAAGGCATTCCTTTCTTGGTTGCCAGCGGTAATGCTGTTCGGAAGACTCCCTTTATGAAAGAAGCTATCGAGAATGAATTTTCGCTTCCCTGCAAATTCCCACCTTTCCTTGAGGAGGCAAGCATCGGTGCCATTCTAGCAAGTCTCTATTATTATGAAGGACGAGAAAGAATACTCCAATACTATGAACAATATTATCAGAAACAAAATAGATAATGATAAATATGGTCGTGTAACCAATAATCAAAAGGTAGCGATACACTGGAATCAGTACAAATAAAAGTCATAAAAAGAATGTGTACATGCAGTTAGATGTTGCATAGCCCCAATCGAATGTTTTCAATTGTCCTTTTTGTGTTTTATCCATATACAAAAAAACACACTCCCTAAAAAAAGTGTGTTTTTAACTTAGGTTCATTATGTGTCCCTTAGCTCTTTTTGTTGAGGTCCCTCAGCATTATTTTGATATGGGGACCATCTTCAGCTCTTTCCAATTCAAAAGGTTCTCCCTTAGGACCTGGATGTTTACTGATGAAAGCATCAATAGTCTTTACATCTTCAGGTTCAAGTTTGATCTCCATAGTCTTGGTGTTTCCTGCGATGTGTCTGCTTGATCGTGTTCCTACTATAACGCCACCAACAGCATCCTTTTGAAGAATGTAAGCGCTGCTAAGGTTTGCAATACCGCAATCATATTTCACGCTCATGGCTTTTAGAAGGTTCATCAATTCTTGGTATGCCTCCCAGCCTCCAAAATCATCAATGATGATCCTGTATTTTACCAATGAACGATTATCAAGATCATTCGAATCAGGACTATTCAACCATTTGTCAGTCAAGAATCCACCTGCTAAAGTTCCATAGCAGAGAAGGGCTATATCGTTCTCAAGGCAATACTGCTGCATCTTTCTCTCAACTCGACGGTCGAGTAGGGAGTATTGGGCTTGCATACTGGAGATGGTTACTCCAGACTCTACGATTTCCTTGGTACGCTGTGTATCGAAGTTGGTCAAAGAAATTTGTGATATTTTTCCTTCTTGCTTGAGCTTCTGCAATTCTGCAGCAGCTTCCAGATATCCGGGAACCTTGTATTCCCACCAATGGAATTGAATCATATCAAGCTGTTCTACACCAAGTCGCTTGAGTGACGTATGGATTGAATTACGTACATCGGCAGGTTTCAATTCTGCAAGAATTGATCTATCTGGGACATACTTGGAATGAAATTGAATATCTTCTCTTTTGCCGCCGGCAGCAATATGCTCCTTAAGAAACTCTCCATAGAATTCTTCAACTCCCGTATAGATATCAGCACAATCGAAGGTGGTGAATCCACGGGCAACAAGCTCATGGAAGCCTTTTAAGACATCTTGTTTTTCAATGATGCTCTTAAGCGCATGGCCTTCGGAAAGCTGCCAACCACCATTAATGATACGGCTGAATGTATAACCATTCTTGAGAGTATATTTAGTATTCATCTATGTCTCCGAGATTAATTTTTATCTAAAGGAACTATCGTACAATCAGAGTGATTGAACTCATGTTTAGCTATACGGGTAATACGGAATTGTGCACCACAATTTGGGTCAGGGCACGCTATTACGTCATCAGTTGTCATCCAGTCGTTCTCATCCGTCATGCGTTGTTTTGCAGGCAACAATGGTAGTAATGCTGCTAAAGCATAAAGAGAGAATTTTGAATCCTTGGGGAAGACCAGATTCTCCCCAATAACTTGGAAGTTTACTCCCTCTTCATGAGCACAAACTAAATCCCTATCTGTTTTGATAGTTTCAACTTGGAGGTCATAAAGGGTAAATGAATCATCTTTCTTGTCTGACATGAAGACAAGTATCTTTTATTTTTGTTTCTACTGTCAACCTGAAATGGAGATTTTTGTTACTATTTATAGAAATCGACAGGAAAACCAGACAGTCTTTTATGTTGCGTAACGGGTACTTCAAAACTCAGCTGTTCCCGATACAAAATCACGGAATCAATTGCAAGAATCCTTTTCTTTATAATTGTAATGGTATGAATTATGTACCAATTACTAGAACATGAAACTTGGATTGTAGATATTCAGAAAGACCAGTACAGAAAGAGATGCAAAGTTTATAAAGGCATGCGTTATGTAATTGTATCGAAGGCTCTTTGTTTTGATATATGTCAAACTCCACATGAGTCCAAAAAGAAAGGTAACGATTAAGAACACAGGTTCAGTAAAGGATGTATGCAAGAATGATAATGTAAGGGGATGATTTACGGTAAATAAGGCAGATGAAACAAACACAAGGAGTATTCTGTTTACACCAGTGATATCAAGCAACATTTTTCTCCAGTACATTTCTTCAAAGAATGGATTTATCAAGGAATAAAGAATCAACAATATAATGAGATACGGACTATTAAGTAATGAATAATTGGATAAAAAAATGGGTAGGGTAGCACCAAAAAAGAATACCAAACTCAGGATTCTCCACACATAGTTTCCTTCGGATTTCTTGAAGGCATCTTGTATCTGTTTATGTTCACCAGTGATTACCATGATGATCGTTATGAAGAGGTAATATACACAAATGACAGGTATCCAACTCCAGTTTCCCCAGAGGGAATAGAAGAAGGTAGACGATAATGAATCTACCACAAACAGCAAAGCCGGAGAAATTGCCAAAAAAAGCCATTGGTTTTTACTCATATTGATCCTGATTAAGAAAAGGTTGGCTTCGATTATATACTGAATTTCACTAAGGAAGTATTAAATCTAAGTAATTTTATACCTTCCCTATTCTTGATAAGCCTTCAAATAACCAATATTGACCAGTTCTGATCCTATGATTATACTCCTACTCAATTTGTATCAATGAAGGGAAATGTTGGCATTATCAGACAGAAATAGAAATTGTATTTGTCTGAATTTAAAGTAGCTACAGATTATAAGAAATGTTAATACTTCATGTTTGTATTATTGTACTTACACTTGCCGGCGTAGCAATTGGACGTTTCCCTGTATTCAGAATGAACAGGGCTACGATAGCACTGATCGGTGCAACCCTTCTGATTATTACCGGGGCCATTCCCCTTGAAAAAGCATACCAAGCATTAGATGGCAATACGCTGGTACTTCTGTTTTCCATGATGGTTATTAATTCAAATCTAAGATTATCTGGCTTCTTCAATCTGGTAGTTATGAAAGTTACCCATTGGGCGCGAACTCCAAAACAACTCCTTGCATTGGTTATTGGAGCCTCAGGAATCTTTTCTGCAGTGTTTCTCAATGATACGATCGTTCTTATCTTTACCCCGCTGATCATAGGAATCACCAAAGAACTCAAACGTAATCCGATACCATATCTTATTGCATTGATGACAGCAGCAAATATCGGATCAGCTGCAACCTTGACAGGTAATCCCCAGAATATGATTATCGGAATGTCTTCCTCAATAGCGTATACAACATTCTTCCTAAAGATTGCTCCGGCTTCTGTTGCCGGGCTTGTGATCGTTTATCTGGTCATTAGAGCTATGTATCAAAATGAATTCTCTACATACACCTTTCCCGAAGTTTCAGATTACAAAGTACCTGTGTTACGTCCTTTGTTGATTAAAAGCTGTATTGCAACAGGAGGAATGCTTATAGCTTTCCTTCTTGGGGTGCAAGTTCCTATTGCAGCCTTGGCCGCTGCTGCAATGCTTTTGTTTACCAGGCGAGTAAAACCAGAGAAAGTCCTACGTGAAATTGATTTTACCTTACTTATATTTTTCTCAGGTCTTTTTATTACTACTGGGGCTATTGAGGTTACCGGAATAAGCGGTTGGCTGTTTGCTTGGTTGAAGCCCATAGCAGAAAGAGGGGATGCCTTACTCTCTTTGGTATCGGTGATCCTAAGCAATCTCATTTCAAATGTCCCAGCTGTATTGCTATTTAGACCGTTTGTCCCATTATTTTCCAATCCGGAGTCAACATGGCTAACGCTAGCTCTTTCTACAACCTTTGCTGGTAATTTGACCTTATTAGGGTCTGTTGCCAATCTCATCGTAGCAGAAGGCGCTTCTAGGCAGGGAATTCATATTTCATTTGCAGAGTACTTGAAAAGCGGATTACTTATTACCTTAATTAGTTTAACTTGTGGAATGTTGGTTATAAGTATGTAGAAATGTATTAGGTGCATATAAAATATTCTTAATAGTTTCTTCTTCTACCAATTCTTTTATTGAGTAATTTTCAAATCATCTTTAAAATTTCAGAAATCCGTATTATTTGGGAGCAATACATGAAAAATTTTCTTCAAGAAGCAGAATCCTTTCAACAAGATTTATTAGATATACGCAGGGAAATCCACCAACATGCAGAAATAGGATTTGAACTACCAACGACTATTGCATTAGTAAAAAAACAATTACAAAGCATGGGTATCGAAACCATTGATGTTGGCAAGTCAGGAGTGGCAGCTGTTGTTGGACCTGCTACAGGTAAAGTATTTCTTCTCCGTGCTGATATGGATGCGCTCCCAATAACAGAAGACTCTGGTGTTGATTTTCCATCAGAGAACGGTTATATGCATGCTTGTGGCCATGACTTACACACCACCATGTTGCTTGGCGCTGCAAGGCTTTTAAAGCATCATGAAAATGAACTGAAGGGAAGAGTCAAACTTCTTTTCCAACCCGCAGAAGAGCTTCTTACCGGTGCAAAGGTAATGGTTGATGCCGGAGTTCTTGAGAATCCTCATGTAGATGCAGCAATGATGATTCATGTTTTGAGTGGAAACCATGTAGAGAATGGCAAATTCATCTTCCTTGATGCAGGTCCTACGCATGCTTCCCATGATCGCTTTGAGATTACTGTAACAGGGAAGGGCAGCCATGGGGCTTCCCCAGAGCTTGGTGTTGATCCTCTTCTCGTGATGAGTTACATCCATATAGCACTTGGTGAGCTGAATTCCAGAGAAGTCCCTGCGGGCGAGGTTATGATTGCTACGGTTGGGCAAATCAAGGGTGGCTTGGCTGCTAATGTCATTCCACAATCAGCATATATGCAAGGAACGATTCGAACCTACAAAAAAGAAATGAATGACCTTGCAAAAAGGCGTATTAAAGAAATTGCAGAATCAATTGGTAAAGCCTATAGAGCTGAAGTTGTTGTAGACTACAACAGTTCCTGTCCTGTGCAGGTAAATGACGAAAAGCTGAATGATGCTGTGAAAAAATATGCTGAGGATCTCTTTGGTGAAGAAGACATTGAAACTCCAGCAACTACCGGAATAGGGAAGACGACTGGATCAGAAGACTTTTCCTATTACTCAAGTGCAGTTCCTGGAATCGTTGTAAGATTGGTTGCCAATAATCCCTCTGGTGATCGCTATCCAATGCATCATCCAAAAGTAGTATTTGATGACAGCGTTCTTTACAAAGGAACGGCCTTGCTTGCAGATTCTGCTGTGCGTTGGCTTGATGATAATACTATCTAATTACATTTGATTTGCTCTGTTTAAGATAAGGCAAAAAATATCCCTACCAGTCAAGGGGAACTGGTAGGGAGGTAATACGTCATCGTTGCCTTATAGTATTACCTGCGAAATATAGAGAGAACCTTATCGAAAATAGTGTGGTAACCTCATTAGGGAGAATCAAAAATGAATCACCATTTGAAGATACGCGCACTACCTTCGATATAACAACAAAAATAAATACATGTGATTCCCATTGAGAGGGGAATATTACAGTCAGGTGAACTTGGCCTTTTATGGGCTCCCTTTCCAGTATGATTTTTATGATACTGGAAGCCTTTTTACATCATCTAGGCAAGATTTTCTGATCTGAATCCTCATCTCATGGTCTTTCACCAATAGTTTCAATCGATAATCTGATCGTATATGCTTCGATCTGTGCTCCCATAATAATCAGACCATCAACTATTTTAGATTGATCTGTAATATAATGTGCAAATTTCGAAAGCTATAAAACTCTCTCTTTAGTTATAATATTAGTATTCCTTAATACAATTAAGTAAAAGAAATACTAAATATTTATTAGATGGAACTGAAATTTTCATGGATAGAGGAAGGGCCATGGAATCAAAAGCATTCCATAGCCAATTCCTCACACAGAGTTATTTCTTGACTTTTACATTCCAGTAGAACAAGCCGTTGTAAAGCTGGGCTCCTTCCACCTTGTCGCTCAAACCGTAGCTGGAGTACTGCGTACCAAGTCCAACGACAGGTACATAGTCTTCCCAACAATAAAGCTGAGCCTTGTCCCATGCAGCCTTAGCATCTTCCATGGTCTTTGAAGTACCGATGTCACGCATATATTCCTGGAGGGTTGGGTCAGCAGACCAACCGGGCCAAGTTGCACCGAGATACAACTTCAGGGTAGGAATAGGTACGTTGCCGAAGGAGGTGATGAATAAGTCATACTTGGTTGGATCAGCTCTGAATTGGGTCAGGGTAGGCCAGTCAACCAAGGTCAAATCAGTGGGTACTCCCATTGCTTCAAGTTCCTGCTGGAGGACCAATGCAATCTTGTCGAAGTTGTTGATGGTTGCAGCAAGAATGCGGAACGGAGTCTTGTAGTCGTATCCAGCCTTGTCAAAGTATTCCTTTGCCAATACAGGATTGTTGAGGTTGTAATATTTGTCACCCACATTGCTAATCCAGAAAGCCTGACCTTCGTTCATATAGGAAGAGCTGAGATCGTACATGCCAACACCTTCACGAGCAAGCATCATGTCCTCTGCATTGACCAATGATCTGATTGCCTTTCTGACATTGACGTCCGAACCAAGACCTTCTTTCTTATTGAATACCAAAGCAACTTCAGCGCTCTTGTACTTAAGAAGATTCATACCAGGAATGTTGGAAATCGTGGCATAAGCCTGATCGTCAACCTGGAACTCAACATCATATTGACCAGTCTGCAAACCTGCTACGCGGGTTGCGCTTTCCAGTACATAGTGGAGATAAATCTTGTCAGTATATGCGTGCTTGTAGCCAGCCCAACCGTCAAGTGGTTTGTTAGGATCGCCGTATGGTACATAATCGTCATACTTTTCAAGCAAAATGTAATCGTTGAGTTTCCATTCTACGAATTTATAAGGACCGGTTCCAATGTATTCCTTAACAAACCCACGAGAATCTTCATCTGCACAAACACTGGCTGGCATGATTGCTGCGGGTTGTGTGGCACCCGCCATCAAAGATGGGAACAGGAGGGAAGGTTCTGCAAGTGTGATTTTTACTGTGTAATCATCAACCTTCTCGAACTTAGAATCACCGACTTGGTTTCTTGCAGCACCGAATCCTTTGACCCAACGGTTCATGGAAGCAACGACGTCGTCTGCGACCAAGTGCTGTCCGTTATGGAAGGTCAAGTTGTCGCGAAGATAAATGGTGTAAGTTCTGCCATCTTCGGATACGTCATAACCGGTTGCGATTTCAGGTACAACCTCAGAGTTGGCGTTAAGGGTAAACAACTGTTCCCAGATAGTACCTCTTCCGATTTCTCTAGCAATAGCAGAACTGTTCTTGTGAAGGTCCAGGGAAGGAGCTTCCTGTGAAACAGCTACATGCAGTTCGTCTTTGTATTCAACTTTGGGGGCAGCGGCTTGCGTAGTGCTTGTGCTAGTGCTGGTAGTTGAAGGTGCGGTTGCGCTTGTCTCTTCTGCCTTGCTGCATCCTGTGAGAAGGAATGCACTTACAAGGAACGTTAAACTCAGAGCCTTGAGAAAATGTTTCATAGGTCCTCCCTAAAAATAAAAAAGCTACGAATCCTATTGATATAGAAATCCGTAGCGCCTTTGCT
>QJZS01000092.1 GCA_003247345.1 Spirochaetales bacterium | reverse complement strand
GGTAAGAACCAGCAAGGATACTTCCGGGCCAGTCACGAATTCTTCCACAACCACTGTCTTTCCACTGTTGCCGAAAACTGCATCAACCATCATTGAATCCAAGGTTTGCTCAGCTTCAGCAAGATCTTGGGCTATGATTACACCCTTTCCAAGGGCAAGCCCATCGGCTTTCAGTACAAGGGGAAACGTACACGTACGTACATAAGCTTTTGCTTCATCGATTTCTGTAAATACTTGGTACGAAGGAGTCGGGATATGGTGGCGTTTCATAAACTCTTTAGCAAACGCCTTGCTCCCCTCCAACCTTGCAGCTAGCTTAGTCGGCCCAAAGCAGGGAATACCTTTTGCTTCCAACACATCAACAATACCGCCGACAAGCGCATCATCAGGCCCGATTACGGCAAAGTCGATGGAGTTTTCCAAAGCAAAATCAGTAATAGCAGGAAAATCAGACAAAGATATTGCAGCGGTAGTGGCAATTTCTTCCAATCCTGCATTACTTCCAATGCAATAAAGTGCTTCACAATCTTTACTTTTTGCGATCACACTAGCCAAGGCATGTTCACGGCCGCCTGCGCCTACTATTAATACTCGCATCTTTTAATGATGGAAGAGCCTAATCTTATTGCAGACCATGACTATGCCATGCTCATTACATGCATCAAAAACAATATCATCGCGGAGTGACCCACCTGGTTGTACGATGTAGGAAACTCCACTTTTTGCTGCTCGATCGATATTATCGCGGAACGGGAAGAAGGCATCACTTGCAAGGCTGACTCCCGTTATCCCAGAAAGTATCTCTTTCGTTTCAGCTTCCGTCAAAAAGGGTACTTCCTCAGTAAAATACTGCTTCCAATCTGTAACCTCGCCTCTCAGATAATTCTCAACTGCATTATCCTTGTCATTTCTGCTTAATGAGGGGAGGAAGGGAAGATTCAGCACCTTGTCAGCTTGGCGTAGCTGCCAATGGTCGGCCTTCTCTCCAGCAAGTCTGGTACAGTGGATTCTGGACTGCTGCCCAGCACCTACCCCGATGGTCTGTCCGCGTTTGGCATAACATACCGAATTTGATTGGGTGTATTTGAGAGCAGTAAGTGCCACCAAAAGATCCAGCTGGGCTTCCTCTGGCAAATCTTTCGCTTCAGTCACAATCGGTTGCAGTACGGTTTTATCCAAGACAATCGCATTTCGATCTTGGGTAAAGGTAATACCCATGATAGTTCTGGTTTCCAAAGAAGGGATTTCATAGGTTGGGTCAATCTGCAACACAACATAATTGCCACCCTTTTTCTTCTTTAATATATCCAAAGCCTTGGGATCGTAAGACGGAGCAATGACCCCATCGGAAACCTCACGTTTGATCATTTTTGCAGTCTGGACATCACATTCTTCACTGAGGCTGATGAAATCACCGAAGGAGGACATTCTATCCGCCCCTCGAGCTCTTACATAGGCTGTAGCAAGAGGAGAAAGTTCTTCATTCTCTCCGATGAAATACATTTGCTTCTCGACATCATTCAATGGAATCGAGATTGCAGCACCTGCAGGACTGACATGCTTGAAAGAGGTAGCAGCACTGTACCCTGTTCCTTTTGCAAGCTGATCAACGAGTTGCCAACCGTTCAAGGCATCAAGCAGGTTGATATATCCAGGCTTTCCATTGAGAACGGTCAATGGCAGTTCGCCTTTAACCATGCTGATACTTGCATTTCCCTGATTGGGATTACAGCCGTATTTCAAATCCATATGGTTCATTGCCTACCTCCTCTGTTGTGCGTTAATGAGAAACAATTCGAACGAACCGGTACTTAGGTTCGTCTCTCGCACACAAAGTGCAACTTTATATTCTGAATCAAGACTTTCCCAAATCTCCTTGGCAAGGCTGCTTCCAGACCCTTTCAAGGTCACTTGCTTCGGTTCCCCTACAAACGGAGGAAGTGGTTCTGCATCTTTTTGATAGGTATGGATCAGGTGTCCTTTGCCGGAGATAGGATTCTGGTAAGGGAAATAGGAGCGTTCACAGTCACCCTTCTTTCTCCTCAGGATGGAGAGTGTATAGGCTCCGCCATTTTCCAAGTCTACGACGCCACTGATTCGGCTCGTATAATTGGGTTCATCTGGTTCGAAGGTGCGGGTTTTTAAACTCTCAGACATATCTTGGTTGTGTTCTAAACCTTCAAGAATTGTATCAGTTTGGTCCCCATTGGAGACAACAATTTTGCTTCCACTCTGCTCCATGGCACGATAGATGATCAACGAAGGATCCTTGACCAGGCTGGGATCTATCGCATCGGTTCGAACGGTAGTCCCACTGGCCAAAAGCTGTCGGTTCTTGCTGTGGGTACTTCTGGCAGTAATAAAGTAAGCGATAATGCTATGCCCTTCGTCGTTCATTCCACATACAATACCTCGTCCAGGATATCGTAGTGCCTGCAGTGTTTTCTTAAGATTCATATTTTGCTCCAAAATCTGACAATACTGTTCTACGGTTCTGGGAAGCAGTTCCCACTCGATTGTCTCCAGTATTCTCTTCCCTAAACTTTCAGCCGTATCATTTTCGAGAACGGCCAAGGCTTGCTGGGCTAAGATCGGCCCTGCATCAGCTTCTTCGGTAACCAGATGTACCGTTGCCCCACTGAGCTTCACCCCGCGCTCAATTGCAGCTTGGTGAACACGAATTCCATAATACCCCTTTCCACAAAAACTGGGTATCAGGGAGGGATGTATATTGACCATCCTATTCTCATAGGCATGTATCACTGAACTACTTAGAATAGTCAAAAAACCAGCAAGCACAATCAGGTCAATCTGATGTGCTTGCATGAGAGCTAGAAGTTGCTCTTCAAATCGGGTTTTTCCCAACTGTTTTTTGTCAAATCCAACCGATGCAATCCCGAGTGCAAGCGAACGTTGCAACGCGGGAGCATCAGCTTTGTCACTTGCCACCAGCACGATACTCCCCGTCTTGAGAATTCCCTGCTGTTGTTTGTCGAGCATCGCCTGCAAATCGGTTCCGCTCCCGCTCACCAGTGCGCAAATTCGAATCACTGGATCACCACCCCTGTACCAGAGACCACTTCACCCAAAAGGAAAGCTTCATCCAATACGGAGAGGGCATGTTCGACTTCCTCTTTGGCGATTACCAAGACCATTCCAACCCCCATGTTGAAAGTGTTGTACATGTCATGGTCATCAATGTCTCCTGTTTTCTGAATGAGATCAAAAATGGGAGGGCGAGAGATTGCTTTCTCTTGTACGACGACACCCAAGCCAGCAGGGAGCATACGAGGAATATTTTCGTAGAACCCGCCGCCGGTTATATGGCTTGCGCCCTTGATCGTCACTTCTTTTGCAAGTTTCATTACTTCTTTGACATAAATGCGTGTCGGAGTAAGCAGAACCTCTCCCAAGGTTGCCCCCAGTTCAGGATATGAGACAAAAAGATTATCACTTTTCTTATCGATCTCAAAAACTTGACGAACCAAGGAAAAACCATTGGAATGCACACCAGATGAGGGCAGTGCAATCAGGGCATCCCCTGCTTGGATGGATTTGATATCAAAAAGCTTGGGCTTGTCAGCTACAGCAACACAGAACCCAGCCATATCATACTCACCTGCCTGATAGAAACCAGGCATCTCAGCAGTTTCGCCACCAATGAGAGCACAACCAGCTTGAATACATCCGTCTGATACTCCTTTTACTATCTGCTCGACTTTCAAAGGTTCAAGTTGTCCCAACGCAATGTAATCCAGAAATAGCTTAGGCTGAGCGCCACAGCAAATTACGTCGTTGACACACATGGCTACGCAGTCAATTCCAACTGAGTCATGCTTATCCATCGCAAAAGCAAGTTTCAGCTTGGTGCCTACCCCATCGGTACCGCATACCAACACAGGGTTTGGAGTTTCTTTTACATCCAGTTCAAAAAGCCCGGAAAAACCACCCAGATCGGAACTGACACCACGTATCATGGTCGAGGCAACGTGTTTCTTCATCAACTCGACGGCTTTATATCCCCGCTCTACGTCGACACCAGCCTCGGCATATCTTTTATTGCTACTTTCTGACATTTCTTATACTCCTCGCTTCGGACAGGGATAGTTACCGGTAAAACAAGCGGTACAAAAGCCTGTTCCCGGATGATCTGAGAGCTTGACTACTTGCTCAGGATAGAGGAATCCCAGAGAATCTACATCAAGTATCTCTTTCATTTCCTCTTCACTATATTTGCAAGCAAATAAATCTTTCTTTGAATCAATATCCAATCCGTAGAAACAAGGGAATAGGAACTTTGGCGCAGAGGAACGCATATGCACTTCCTTGGCTCCCGCCTCGCGAAGCAATCGGACGATTCTTCTGCTGGTGGTTCCTCGTACGATCGAATCATCTATGAGTACCACACGTTTTCCCCGTACGGTACTGCTGATCGGATTAAGTTTGATTCGGACAGTATTTTCCCTTTGCCCCTGTGCAGGTTGGATGAACGTACGGCCTATGTATTTATTCTTTACAAATCCCATTTCATAGGGAATGCCAGATTGTCTGGAATATCCAATTGCCGCATCAATGCCGCTGTCAGGCACCCCGATTACGACATCAGCCTGGGCAGGATGTTCCAAAGCCAAGAATGCACCACTGCGCATTCTCGCTTGGTGTACGCTGATCGTATCAACAATGCTATCTGGTCTGGAAAAATAGATAAGCTCAAATACACAGAGACTTGAAGGTTTCGTCTTGCAATAGGTTTTATTGGAATGGATCGAGCCATCCTTCTTATCGACAATGCAAATTTCCCCTGGTTCAATATCTCGGATAAACTGTGCTCCCACGGTATCCAAGGCACAGCTTTCGCTGGCAAATACATATCCATCTTCTATCTTTCCAAGACAAAGCGGACGGAAGCCGAAGGGATCTCTGACTGCAATGAGCTTGTCTTCGCTCATTACCATAAGAGAATAAGCCCCTTCGATTTCTTTCATCGTCTTTACCAAGGCTTCTTCCAACGTGGCACTGGAAAGCCGATGACTGGTTAATACATGGGCTATGACTTCTGTATCACTGGAAGAATGAAAGATAGATCCTTTCATCTCCAGCTGAGAACGAAGCAGTACATCGTTGGTAAGATTTCCATTATGAGCAATGGAAAGGCTTCCCAACTGATGATGTATCAAAATAGGTTGGACATTCTCAGGTGAGCGTTCGCCGGTAGTCCCATATCTATTATGTGAGATCGCCATCGTGGGGCGAATCTCGCCAACCGAGGGAGGTCCTTGAAAGACATCAACGACCAAACCCACATTCTTTTGTACGGTAAGCTTGCCATCTGCATTGAAACAGATGCCGCAGCCTTCCTGCCCACGGTGCTGTAATGCATACAGAGCGTGGTAGCAGGCAGAACTGACATCAACAAGAGAGGGAGAGTAGATTCCGAAGACTCCACATTCTTCCTTAAGCTGGCCCATTAAGCATTCCCCATCAATCTATTCAGGATTTCCTGATAGGCTTCTTCAACGTCTCCAAGATCTCTTCTGAATCTATCCTTATCCAACTTCTTGTTGGTTTTGGTATCCCAGAAACGACAGGTATCCGGAGAAATTTCGTCTGCAAGTACCAATTGTCCTTCAGCTTTTGTCACCCCAAATTCCAGCTTGAAATCGACGAGTGTAATTCCTACATCTGCAAGATATGCACAAAGGATTTCATTGATTTTCAAAGCATAATCGGTAATTTGCTGGACTTGTTCATCGGTAGCCAAGGAGAGGGCTTTGATATGAAACAGGTTGACCATCGGATCATCCAAATCATCACGTTTGTAACAGAATTCCAAGACAGGGTGTGCAAGATGCACTCCTTCCTCTAGACCCAAGCGAGCTGAAAGGGAACCTGCTGCAATATTGCGTACGATTACTTCCAATGGAACAATCTTTACAGCTTTCACTACGGTGTCGGTATCACTGAGCTGCTCTACAAAATGGGTTGGAATCCCCTGCTTTGTGAGCATCTGCATCATGTGGTTGGTCACCTTGTTGTTGACAGCTCCCTTTCCAAGGATTGAACCTTTCTTCTTTCCGTTGAATGCTGTTGCATCATCCTTGTAGGAAACAATATACAAATTCTTGTCGTCAGTTTCGTACACCCGTTTCGCTTTGCCTTCATATAGCATGGTGCGTTTTTCCATCACTTCCCCCTGGAAAATATAAAAGAGCCCTACCGTTTAGGTAAAGCTCTTTTTAAAACGTTCGTCAGCTTCTACAACTTTCGCTGCTTGCTTCTCTCTTCTTTCTATAAGTCTAGACATTAAGTCTGGATCACTGAGTGCCAGTATCTGGGCCGCAAGTAAGGCAGCATTGGCTGAACCGTCGATTGCGACTGTGGCTACAGGATATCCACTGGGCATCTGCACGGTTGCAAGTAATGCATCCATCCCACCCAAAGAGGCGGAAAGAGGTATGCCAATGACAGGCAGCATCGTTCTGCTCGCCAAAGCCCCCGCTAGGTGTGCAGCTTTTCCTGCTGCGGCAATCAACACACCAAAGCCCTTTTCATGTGCTTGTTCGGCGAACTCAATGGCTCTATCGCCAGTTCTATGTGCGGATATGATGCGAGCTTCGAACGGAATTTCCAGTTCTTGCAAGACTTTGAAAGCCCCTTCCAACAAAGGCGCATCATGTTCACTACCAAGCAGCACGGCTACACGTTTTTTCTCGGTTGTTTGCATAGTCGTACCTTATCGAAAATGCACATCTTATGCAATATGCCTGCAACAAAATTTAAACATTAATGAGAATTTGTACTGATTGTAAATATTGTTTTGCAACACTATCTAAAAATTCACATTTTCTGCAACAATTCCTGCAACATACCTACGGTATCAAGTACATATTGTTGGCAAAGCTGTGGAGTTTTATCAGGGTCGTTACCCCTTAGCTCATCACAAACAAGGCTTTTATTCTTTGCAAGAAACTCGTCCACAATCTTTGAAGCACGCTCATAAGAAGTCTCTTTGGTGCCTGCATCGAGCGTTCCTTTGCTTGTCAGCATACTCACTACCAACACTGCTCCCGATACAGCCCCGCAGGTTGATTTACGACCGCCCATTCCACCGCCAAAAGCTTCGCTGAGAGCAAACATCTCTTCTTCTGACTTACCGACCACATCAGAAAAGGTACAGGCAACCGATTGGGCGCAGTTATACCCTTTGGCCCGCATAGCAAGAGCGCGTTCAATGTATTTTGATTCCATAATAAGACCCTCCATTAGGACTCATGGTAATGGGATGAAGGGAGGAATGCAACTGCAATTACCAATTACCATATATGGGGGAGTTACATTCTGGGCAAGCCCCTGCATGTAGACGGCTTTTTGCAGATGACCACGTCCGCTCCAAAAGCAAGGCTTGGCACGTAGGGCAGTACGTATTTTGATCCATGGTGGAATTTCCCGGATAGATATAGGGAATCTCGTATGTTTTTGCAATCTGCACCAATTTTCTTAAATAGCTTTCCTCTGTCTCAGGACTATTTTCTTTGTAACGAGGAAAATAACGAGTAAGATGCCAAACTAATACACCGACTTGGGAAAGTTGCTCTGCAAGATACTCAATCATCTTCTCATCATGGTATTGGCGCATCACCATTGTGGTTACTTCTATATGGGATGAATGATTCGTGATTGTTTTAATCGCATGCAGTACTGGCTCAAAAGCTCCCCCGCACATATTCTGGTAAAAAGCTTCATCCCCTTTCAGGTCAATATTATAAGCATCGATGAGAGGAAGCAAACGCTCCAAAGCTTCTTCACTGAAGCTGCCGTTGGTCACCATGATAGTTCCAAGACCTTCCGTCTTTGCCAGCTTTGCTACTTCGATCATATAATCCTGCCAAACCAACGGTTCGCTGTAGGTAAAACTCACCGTTGGGCACCCTAGTCGCTTCGCTTCAGAAACGACTTGCTCAGCAGATGTGTGCTTTGTGATTGCAGTATTCTCAAATTCCTTTTGACTGATCGCATAGTTCTGGCAGAACCGACAGGAGAGGTTGCACCCGAACATTGCAACCGAATAGGTTTTTGAGTTGGGATGGAAATGATACAG